>JAPORK010000575.1 GCA_026710285.1 Endozoicomonadaceae bacterium
TCATCCCCAGACATTATAACCTGTTAATGCAATATCATCCTTTAATCAACCCATACCCTGGCATTACGAAAAATACGCAACCAGGGTCCATCTTCTGTTTTATTATCGGTTTGCCAGGTGTTTTGTATCTGCCGGAATAGCCGTTCAGGATGTGGCATCATAATATTGGCACGACCATCACAACTGGTAAAGGCTGTGACGCCTTCAACAGAACCATTTGGATTGTAGGGATACCTTTGTGTTGGTTTACCATGGTTGTCTGTATAAGACAGTACAATTTGTTGCTGTTGCTTGAGTGTTTCCAGTTGGGTAGCATTTAAACGAGCACGACCTTCTGCATGGGCAACAACCACAGGTAATAAAACCTTATTCATTCCTGTAAAGAACATGGAAGGACTGTCGTTTACTCTGACCATAACCGTACGTGCTTCAAACTGTGTTGATTCATTATGGACAAAATCTGGCCAGTGTTGAGTGCCAGGAATAATATCTTTTAGCCGTGATAACATTTGGCATCCATTACAGATACCCAGTGAAAAGGTATCCTCACGCTGGAAAAAGTTTTCAAAGACCGCTTTGACTCTGTGGTTATAAAGAATCGTGCTAGCCCATCCGCCGCCGGCTCCAAGCACATCACCATAAGAGAAACCACCACAAGCAGCCAGCCCCTTATATTCTTTAAGATGACCGGCATTTTCAACCAGGTCACTCATATGAACATCAACCGGTTTGAATCCGGCACGTTCAAACGCCGCAGCCATCTCTACATGACCATTAACCCCCTGTTCACGCAGAATAGCCACTTTAGGTCTTGCACCTGTTGCAATATAAGGTGCGCAGATATCTTTGTCCGGGTTGTAGTTTATCAGGGTATGCAGACCTTTGTCGGTATCATCAAACAGATTATCAAATTCCTGTTGTGCACAAGCCGGGTGATCTCGCAGTGTCTGCATATGATAGCTGGTCTCAGCCCAGAGACGTTGATAACGAATCCGGTTGTTTGTCAGTATCCGCTCTTTTTTCCAGCAGATATTGATTGCATGGTTGTCAGCCAGTTTACCAATAGCATGTGTACAGGATGCTAACTGGTATTCCGCAAACAGATCCATGATATAACCTTTATCTTTTTTGCGTATTTGTAATACCATGCCCAGCTCTTCAGAAAATAGTGCGGGCAGTATTTGACTTTTTTTACTGATTAGTGAATCAAGTCTGATTTTCAGACCGGTTCGTCCTGCAAAAGCCATTTCCAGCAATGTAACCAGCAATCCTCCGTCACCGCGGTCATGGTAGGCAAGAATTTTTTCTTCCTGCAATAATTTTTGTACGACATCGAAAGCATTTTTTAAATCTTCAGGATAATCCAGATCAGGTGGTGTACCCCCTGCATGTGCACAAACCTGGCTGAGGGCACTACCCCCCAAGCGGTATTTTCCACGACTTAAGTCAACGACAATTAAGATAGTTGCTCCGGCATCCGTGCGTAGTTGTGGTGTTACGCTGCGACGTACATCACTGACAGGTGCAAAGGAAGATATAAGCAGAGATAAAGGTGCCGTTACCGATTTTTCTTTATTGTTTTCCTGCCAGACTGTGCGCATAGAAAGAGAATCTTTACCCACCGGAATGGTCATATTCAGTGCCGGGCATAATTCCATGGCAACAGCCTTTACTGTGTCAAACAGACGGGTATTTTCATCACCATGTCCAGAGGCCGCCATCCAGTTTGCCGATAGCTTTATGTTAGAAATAGCGCCGATGCTACAGGGAGCAATATTGGTGATTGCTTCACCAACAGCCATCCGTCCTGAAGCAGGTGCATTGAGCAGTGCCAGTGGCGCACGCTCACCGATGGCCATCGCTTCACCCTGATAACCTAAATAACTGTTGCAGGTTACTGCACAATCAGCCACAGGTACCTGCCATGGACCCACCATCTGATCGCGTACCACCTGACCGGTAATACTCCGGTCTCCAATGGTGATCAGAAAATTTTTACTGGCAACGGCAGGCAGTTTCAAAACACGTTCAATGACTTCAGATAATGAGAGATCATCAGTGATTAATTCTTCGTCACAGGTGACCGGATGGTGGGAAGCTGTTAACGTCATTTTAGGTACATTACCCAACAGAACCGAGAGCGGCATATCCACCGGTTTATTATCAAAATGGGTATCGTTTACCAGCAGGTGTTGATCGTCTGTTGCCTCACCCACAATGGCAAAAGGACAACGTTCACGTTCACAAATGGCTTTAAAGATCGGGATGTTTTTTGCCGCAATGGCAAGCACATAACGCTCCTGAGACTCATTGCACCAGATGGCAAGCGGTGACATAGCAGGCTCATCACAGGGAATATCTCTTAATTCAAAACGACCTCCGCAGTTGCTGTCATTAATCAGTTCCGGCAGTGCATTGGATAAACCGCCGGCACCTACGTCATGGATAAAAAGAATCGGATTACCTGTACCCATCTGCCGGCAACGATCAATCACTTCCTGACATCTGCGCTCCATTTCTGCGTTGTCGCGCTGTACAGAGGAAAAATCCAGGGTTTCATCACTGCTGCCTGCTGACATTGATGAGGCGGCTCCTCCACCAATACCAACCTGATGAGCAGGTCCTCCCAGTACGATCAGTTTTGTCTTTTTGGCAAACTGTTTTTTATGGATATGCTCAGCAAAGATATTACCCAGACCACCTGCCAGCATAATGGGCTTGTGGTAGCCACGTGCTTCGGTTTCTCCAACAGCGTTTTCAGCCATCTGCTCAAAGGTACGAAAATAACCACATAAACCGGGGCGACCAAACTCATTATTAAACCGAGCACTTCCCAGTGGTGCTTCGATCATGATGTCCAGAGCAGAGCGAATATGTTGGGGCTTACCGTAGTTGATTTCCCAGGGGTGAGTAAAAGCAGGAATTCTCAGGTTGGACACCGAAAATCCGGTTAGTCCGGCCTTTGGTTTAGCGCCTTGACCTGTTGCACCTTCATCGCGAATTTCTCCACCAGATCCGGTAGCTGCACCCGGGAAGGGCGCAATAGCGGTGGGATGATTATGTGTTTCTACCTTCATCACCAGGTGAGCAGGTTTTTTTTTATAATGATAGTGACGGGTCTTTGCATCGGGGAAAAATTGTTCTGCTTCAAACCCTTCAATGACAGCCGCATTATCTTTGTAGGCAGACAAAACACCGTCAGGAGCGTGTTTAAAAGTGTGTCGGATCATGTCAAACAGAGAAAGTGATTGTGGTTGCTCATCGACGATCCAGTTGGCATTAAAGATTTTATGGCGGCAGTGTTCAGAATTTGCCTGTGCAAACATCATTAGTTCAACATCAGAAGGGTTTCTATCAAGTTGAGTAAAGCTTTTTATCAGGTATTCTTTTTCATTTTCTGTAAGCGCCAGTCCTAATCTGATGTTGGCTTCATCAAGCGCTTTTTTTCCTTCAGTCAACAGCGCAATGGTTGCAAAAGGTTTTGGTTTATCAAAAGAAAACAGTTCTTTAGCTGTTGGGACAGAAGAGAACACTGATTCAGTCATGGGATCGTGTAATAACTGCTGTAATGAAGAATAAGTATCAGGATTTAATTCAGTATCGCTGTGCAGCTCATACAAAGTACCTTTTTCAATGCCTGATATCATCGTCAATCCGGCATTATGAGCCACATTGGTTGCTTTACTTGACCATGGAGAAATGGTCCCTTTGCGAGGTGTAACGACAATAGAAAATTTTTTACAACCGTTTTTTTCTTCAGACAAAGCCTCTGACTCATCTTCTGGTTCTTCTGCATCGAGTAATACTTTGAGCCGGGCTGTGGATGATGCGGTTAATGCCTTATCGTAAAGGACAAAAAAGATTGTCTTTCTTTTAACGAGCGTAATATCCGGTGTCATTGTTTTTATGCGATCTGGCAGCTGACTGGTGCGATAGTCTGAAATGACATGTGGACTGTAAAAAACCTTCATTATGTACTTTTCCCTTATAGTTTACTATGGGCTGCGTAATTGCATATCATAGCGAAGTTTTTTGTAGATGACGATTAAAAAAAATAAAAGGCTGTAAATGCAATGTGCTACCGGGAATTTCAGTTAAAAAATTCAGAATTATTCAGATTAAATGGATGAATACACAACAGATCCTAAAGCAGTACAGTTTTGTAAATCGACTGGTTACGTTATATAAAAAATATCACTCTAGTCTTTTTTTTAGTTTTTTTTTCTGTATAATGTTTCCATTAATAGGTTTTAGCTCATTTTATTTAAACTTTCATGTATTACAAATTTTATATTAATTTTGCGTTCCAGGTTTATCAAAATGATTGTTTTTTTAGTCATAAGTACTTTTCCGCAGAAGAGCAGCAAAAGTAATTTTTTCAACGTAATCAATATAAACACAAAAAAATCAACAGGATAATTGAAAACGAGATATGAACTGTATAGTTTTTATTAATGAACCGGATTTTTTAGGAGAGGTATATGAAATCTGCACAAACCAGCCTTTTATCACCACAGATACCTGCAAAAGAGGTAAAGAATCAGTTAAATAATTCACAAGGTATACTATCCAGTTTTATTAATGCAGTAAAAGAAAATAGGCTCCTTCTCTGGATTTTTAATAAATTTAAAGATTTACTGGCTATTTTAACATCACTATGGAGTAATAAACTTTCTGGTAGTAATGATGGCGCTACTGTAGACAGCAGCAATACAAAAGCCGCCAATAATATAAACGAAACCTTATCACAATATAATGATCTGCAAAACCTTGCTCAGGAGCCGGAACAATCAGCTCAGCAACTGATAAAAATTGATAGAAATGCAGTTTCTGAACTCATGGAAAGAGCAGGCTCAATATCATCAATAATAGAAAGTGATCCTGCTATAAAAGAATTACTTCTTTCGAACAAAATCAATATAGTTCATTCAAGGGAACAGTCAGCTCAGCAACTGATAAAAATTAATAGAAATGCAGTTTCTGAACTCATCGAAAGAGCAGACTCAATATCATCAATAATAGAAAGTGATCCTGCTATAAAAGAATCACTTCTTTCGAACGAAATCAATATAGTTTATTCAAGTTTTGAAAGAGTATATGGGTGGATTTTAAAAAAAATCACTGTCGAAAAAGTTAAAGATTCAACACGTAATAACTATGTAGCAATACTTAACGCCTATACAGCAATAAATATCTTCCACATATTTGAATCCACTCTACTGAATAAGCCGCTCTGTCTTACAGTCGATTCACTTAAAGACAGATTTAGATTTATCCTTAACAGGGAGTTTTCGGGTCCGGTGTTGTCAGATTGGCTTGACCGGGTTTTGCCTTCTGAATTGAAACAATATATTTATAAAAAGAAAATAATTGATCGGGTTTATCAGTTCTGTACACAAGCAGAGGAAGAAATAGAAAACCAGGATAGCAGTAAAAGAATATTCTCAAAATGGAATGCACAAGTAGAGATGTATAAGTTAAAAAAAAGCAGGGGACTACGCTTAGAATCCTTTGAAGATAAGCAAAACCATCTTGTAGATTCATATAACGTTAATTTGAGTGAAAATGTCGATATATGTACCAAAGAAAC
>JAPORK010000143.1 GCA_026710285.1 Endozoicomonadaceae bacterium
CTTCCGTGTGTTCTTAGACAACTGGAACCTATATCATCTTTGTATTTTTGATTTGATTCATTATAAACCTGCCACTGTTTATGAGCAGGAAAAATATTATTAGAGGATTCTCTTGATTGCTCTTTATATATATTGAAATGATTTTTTTGCAGATTGTGACCCACCTCATGACTTTCTCCCCAACCAAAAGGATCAATAGGCCAACTCTGATCATATGGATTACCAGCGGTTGCACCTCCAATCACAGAGTGGATATCTATGTTTATTTGTTGAATTTTAGGACCTTTATGAATTTTTTCATCTGTGCAATTCCAACCTAAAGTATCACACTTTTTCTTTACTTCCGGAGCAAGTTCTAAGCCTGTGTCAGCAAAACCTGCCATCTCATAGACGCCTTTAATCATGTACGTCCATATACTATGCATCATCTCTTTTACTTTATCTGAAAATGTATTAGAATTTGAAAATGCATCAGAATTTATGGATTTTATTAAATATTTTTTCAGTGAGTGTATTTCTACAAAATCTGTTTTTATACCAGCCCAGTTTATAGGAGAGGATTTAAGCTCGTTGAAAAATTCTGCCTGTGCGTCAAGGTTGGATATATCAGATATAAAAGGGTAATGATACACTGAATCAAACTTAATCTTAATCGTGCCCGTTTCCTGTGGGTACTCTAACATTATGGTTCCACCGTAGGGTGTACTCAATGTGACAGGATGATCTTTGGGGATAATAATATGTGGAGATTGTACAAATTTAGGTCTCGTATAACTATTCTTCTCCAAATCTCTTGTTGTTTTTGTACGTTGGGGGTTAAAAAAAATAAAAGCTGGTTTGGTAACAGTATCACCCGAATCTCGGGTTATTGTTATCTTCCTGCCTGGAAGTGCATAAAGACCGGTACCAGTATAATGTGACGGTTTCCCGGTTAAGATAAATGTTTTTTCAACAGACTCTGTTGGTAAGTCATCAGATAGCTTATCGCTAAAATCACCAAGATCTGATTGCGCAAGATTATCGTCTCTTGTGTAATAAACCAAGCGATCAGCAAAAGCTACTTGTAAAAATGTTAGAAACCCTTTGTTTTTATCCGATGCTGATGGCTTTGTACTATCATCACACAAATCAAGTGGATTTTGTACCGGATAATGAATCGTTTTACGGTATTCGTCTCCCAGCATAACATATAATTTTGATAGTTCCTTATACTTATAACTGCCTTTAAATAGTGATAACGCCTTCCTATCAAAAAAGTTAAGTTGGGTTTTAACGCTATTGATTATTGGAAAAATTTCATTATTTAGCTTTGACTCATAATTCAATTCCTTATTCTTTGCTGTACAGTCAAGAGAAAAGTTCTTGTCAATTAATTTCTGCATGAATTCAATTTTTTGGGATAATAATCTATACGCAGGTTGTGTCTGATAACCGTTATTATTCCAGTCAACAGTACCCTGTTTATAAAAATTTCCTCTATATATGGGATATGCTCCCATTATATCTAATGTCGCAGCGCTTAAGTGGCTATAATCCCAACTGTTATAATAATCATTAATATAAAGCAATGATGTACCAGAATGTATGGCATCACCATAAATTGTTTTTAGTTTGGGGATATTTGATTCTTTTATACTACGATCTGAACCAGTAATAATGAGATTAGCATCTTGAATACAAGTACGTAGGTTACTATCATCACTACATTCTCTGACAGTTAAATGGGTTGAATTATTGAGAGAAGACTTTAACCAGGTAGTTTCTTTCGTATCAAGTGAAAAATGATTTAATGCTACAACAGCATTTTGTTTATTCTTTAATAACCATTTCATCAGGTTAAAATAGATGCGATCAAATCCTACCAGTGTATAGTCTTCGTCTTTATAATTAAGTTTGTGAATAATGTTCACATGAAAAGCCGCAAAACGTCCCTCATCTTTAGTTCCTGCTATGACAAAAGTATGTTGTTTGTCACTTTGAATAAGAGACAAGCAATATTCTGAAAGGCATTCAAATAAATTACTGTTTCTACCTGTATACTTTATTTTGTTGATACCTGTGAATATTGGTTTGTAAATTTCAATTTGGGTCGTCAGATGTGTTTTAATTTGATTTAATAACTCCTCTATCCTTCTTTTATACTCTGTAATGGTTAACTCGAATGTACCGTTAACATTTCCAAATGTTGCATGAATAGTGGCGCTTCCATACTTATGAAGGATAACGTTACCATCTTCCTCTATTGTAGCAACTTCAGTATTGTTTGATGACCATTTAACCTTGTTGCTGATATCTAGGGTTAATCCATTTTTATAAGTTAAGATCGCAGTTAATTTATGCTTCCCAAGTTCGTAAAAATTTGGCTGATCTGCTTTAATTTCCATTTTGCCTATGGAGGATGCAGCATATACTGTTAAATTATATGTTTTGGTAATATCGTTAAGTCTTATACTAATAGTAGTTTGTCCAGTAGCATGGGGGGTTATTATACCTTTATCTATCGTAGCAACTGTATCGTTATCTGATGACCAGGCAACCTTATCCGTGATATCTTTAAACACTCCGGCATCAACTATCCCTGCTGATAAAATTGGGTTTACTCCTTCCAAAATCTCAATGTTATTGTCAGTTATTTTAGATACATCATTATCCTTTTTATTTAATTTAACAGAAACAGTCCTTGTAACTGAATCCGGCATCCATATATGGTTTTTAGCAGGATCTAATTTTCCAAAATTTTTTATACTGCTACAATCTTTTATAAAATAAACAATTTTATCAACCTTCGAATAAGGACGTCCATCCAGTATTGTATCAATGTCGTTTGAAAACGTGATTCCCCAAAGCTGAAAAAATGGACGCAAATCCCGCTGCAAAAGAAAAGATAATATTAGTAGCATGTAGTCATTAGCACTGAGATTCTTGGCTGCATTCACTTCCAGTCCATCCATCCCTAATTTAGACAAATCTTTTTTTTCAGCATGATTAAGTAAACGATTATGCAAATATAAAAGAGTAAAAATTTGCCAACCATTGCCTATGTGATTATTATCTGGCTTATCCTGAGCTAATATATCCTGAGCTAATGCGGCTATTTGAATATAAAAGGCAAGCCTTTCAGCATCGTGGCTACCTTGTTGCCAATTTATATGCTCATATACATATTGAGTGGGTTCCCATATATGCTCATATACATATTGAGTGGGATTTGAATCACTTGCTGCCTGTTTGATAATATCATAAGCTGATTTAGTGCTTCCGTGTGTTCTTAGACAACTGGAACCTATATCATCTTTGTATTTTTGATTTGGTGGCTTTTTATTATAAACTTGCCAGTATTTATAAGCAGGAAAAATATTATCAAAGGATTTTATTAATTTAGATCCGTATATATTGAAACTGTTTTGTTGCAGATTATGACCCATCTCATAACTCTCCTCCCAACCAAAAGGAATAGGAGACCAACCCTGATCATATGGATTGCCAGAGTTTCTACGTCCAGCCTGAGAGTGAAGATCCATAGTTATTTGTTGAATTTTAGGAGAAGCATGAATTATTTTATCTGTGCAGTCCCAACCTAAAGTTTTGCACATTCCTGCTACTCCCTGAGCAAGTTCCAGATTTTTACCAGCAAAACCTGCCAGCTCATAAGCCCCTTTGATCATGTATGTCCATATATTATCTACCATCTCTTCTACTCTATCTGAAAATACATTAAAATTTGAAAATGCATCAGAATTTATCGATTCTATGAAATATTTTTTCAGTGAGTGTATTTCTACAAAATCTGTTTTTATACCAACCCAGTTTACAGGATTGGATTTAAGCTATCGGAAAAATTTTTGCTGCGCTCCGAGGTCGGATACATCAGATAAAAATGGGTAAGTATATACTGAATCAAACTTAATCTTAATCGTACCCGTTGCCTTTGGGTACTCTAACATTATGGTTCCACCGTAGGGCGTGCTTAATGTGACAGGATGATCTTTGGGGATAATAATGTGTGGAGATTGTACAAATTTAGGTCTCGTATAATGATCTTTTTCCAAATCTCTTGTTGTTCCTGTTTCCTGCGAGTTAAAAAAAATAAAAACTGGTTTGGTAACATTATCACCTGAATCAGGGCGGGTTATTGTTATCGTCCTACCCGGAAGCGCATAAAGACCGGTGCCAGTATACTGTGACGGTTTCCCGGTTAAGATAAATGTTTTTTCAACAGACTCTGTTGGTAAGTCATCAGATAGCTTATCGCTAAAATCACCAAGATCTGATTGCGCAAGATTATCGTCTCTTGTGTAGTAAACCACTCGATCAGCAAAAGCTGCTCTTAAAAATTGCTGTAAAAAGTTATTTTTATCCTCTGTTGATAAAGTTGTAGCACACAAATCAGCTGGATTTTGTACCGGATAATGAATATTTTTACGGTATTTGTCTCCCAGCATAATGTATGATTTTAACAACTTATTATCACTGTCTTTGAGTAGTGATACTCCCCGCCGATCAAGACTATTAAGTGTTTTTTTTATTTTATTAGCTATGTTGAAAAATTGAGTTTTGAGATCTGATTCATAATTAATTCCTCTACAGGCTGACCAATCAATTTTGAAATCATTTTTGATAAAATGCTGAAGAAAGGCTATGTCTTTTTCCAGAGGCTGTTTGCTGTTCTTATTCCATTTGATTGTTATGCTTTTATTAAACTCAATATTTGCTCCCATTATATCTACCACCGCTTCACTTAATGAACTATGGCTGGAATTATTTTGATTAATATAAAACAGTGATGTACCAGAACGCAGAGCGTTATCATAAATATCTTTTATATTGAGGATAGCTGATCTATTGAGGATAGCTGATTTATCAGGTTCTGAGCCAACAATAATGAGTTTTGCTCGGTGAATACAAGCACTTAGTTTATTAATATCATTACATTTTTTGATAGTTATATTATTAAAAAGATCTTGTAGTTTGTGCTTCTCGTCATCAGTGATAGAAAAGTAACTCAATACTACAGTAGCATTTTGTTTGTTTTTTAATAACCATTTCATCAGATTAATAAAAAGCTGTTTGTATTCTTTTTGTGTTTTAAGGGTAAGGGTATCATTATAAAGCTGCTTATATACATTTATATTCATATTATATTTGGTTTTTGTCGTGGCGATCTTAGAAATAATATTAGTATTTACAGCTGCAAAACGTCCTTTTCTTTTAATACCAGCGATAAGATCCTCACCGTCATCACTTTGAAGGAGGGGAATACATCTGTCTGCGTAGCAATCAAGCGAAATACTTTGACCTGAAAGCTCTACTTCATTGATATTTGAAAATATTTTTTTACTAATCTTTTTTTTAGTATATTGTAATGTTCGCAGGTGATTTTTAGCTTGATTTAATATGTCTTGTTGCTGCAAATCATTATTCTCTATATGTTTTTTTGATGGTTTATAACAACCAGAAAGCGTTAATACCATAATCAGCGGTAATAACAGTAAAGCTTTTTTTGAATATTTGACTCTGCGATAGATGTATAATGAATACAACCATGAAGATAAAATCAACAATGCTGAAATCCATTTAAACGTATTT
>JAPORK010000422.1 GCA_026710285.1 Endozoicomonadaceae bacterium
GTGACAAACTTATGCCGGCTATAGAGATTGCTGCTGATAGTGTCGTTCCGATAATATTAGTCCATTGTTTATGAAAGGCTGCCATACCCAGTGTTCCTACGTAGCTCATAACATGGAATACAGCACCCAGCCACTTCGGAGTGTTACCCCCCGGATCACTGTTCATTACAGGATTGTTACCACTAAAAGAATAGCCATCTCCAGCAGGATCTTCACTGACAAAGTAGCGCAGCCCCGGATTGTAAGTCCGATTACCTGCACCCAGAAACTGCCAGCCAGTAGCCGGGTCAGTGTGTTGACCATCAAATCCCACAAAGGTTTGCTGATACCATGGTAAAGCAGAAGTTGGTTTAACTGTATGCCATACCATACCGTAAGGACTATAAATATTTTTCTGACTTAAGGCATAATGATTTGGTTCTTTTTTAGTTAGTACACCAATTACATCTCCTTTATAGTTTTGTTCATAATATTCATGAATCAGACCATCAATAGCTTTTCCAACACCTAAATAACTGATTGTATGTGTATGTTGTCTTAAGTTTTTCATCTGTTCATTAAGCAATCTGGTCCCGTTATAAAACAGATTTCGGCTATCTCCTGTACCAGTTGTCTCTCTGATTTCTCTGCCACCACCATCATAGAAGTAATGAGTCTGCTTACCATCAGGGGTGAGAACATTGGTGATCTGATTAAAAATATTATAGTCGATTTTGTTACCTTCACTATCAACTGTCATGTTGCCTGCTGCATCGTAAACAAAGTTTGTGGTCACTGGAGCAGTATTATTCCACTGTGTTGTTATCTGTTTAATGCGCAATGGAGCCTGTTGATAGCCATAACTATAATTAACTATTTTACTTGCTGTTTTTTGTTGATCAGTATTTAATAGAATTTCCTGTACCTGTTGCATACGATTTAGCGCATTGAAAGAATAGTTTTGACTGATAATTATGGGTGCCTGCCTCAGACCAGATCCCTGAAAAGAAGTGTCCCTAGGGCATAAAGATAAACCAGAAGATCCCGAGCATTTCATGGTAACCAGATTATTAGAGTGATCATATTGATAATGCAGAGTAGCTTGTTGTTTGTCTCCGGAATTATGTATTAAAGTAATAATATTACCTTCTTTGTCATAGCTATATTTCCATGCAGATAGCAGCTTGTTTGCAAGCATATCAGTTACGCTCTTTGTCTGACCATATTCATCATAATTAATGGTACGTTGCATACCGCTGCCATAGTTAGTTCTTATCACTCTGGAAAAACCATCATAAAAATACAACTTTAGAAGTGTATTTTCACCATTATTTTCATGGTAATAAACTGAATCTACACGACCCAATGAATCATAATGTGTGAAGATTTTATTAATCTCTAAGTCTGTTGTACTGATCATTCTTCTGTTTTGATCATATTGCCTGCTAAAGGAGTAATTTGGATAACCATTTTCTCCTGTATGAATTAGTTTTTGTACCTTTCCATCATCGTTGTAGATCCAGCGGGTGATTCCGGTTATATCTGTTTTTTTAACAGGCAGAGTGGTTGCAGGGTCATAGTAAATATGTACAGATTCCTTTTCATCAATACTTTCATTAACAGGCAACATCATCACATTATACATCCATGATATTATATGTTTGTCAGGCATTACAGTGGTTGCTATTTTTCCATCTGCTGTGTAGGTATAACTGGTCTTTTTTCCGTCTTCACCCGCTTTCCACAATAGTTCTCCTACAGTATTGTATTGCGCAGAAGCCAACAAATACCGTGTATTATTCTTTGTAGTAGTTACCCATTTTCGAATAACTTTTCCGTAAAGATCATAAACATTGTGAAACTGGTTACCTGAAGGATCTGATGTATTAGTCACCCGCCCTATATCATCATAAGTCGTGGTTACTTTTCTTCCTGCCGGATCAACAAATGAGATTTTTCTGCCAAAACCATCATAAGTAATGTAAGAAATTTTTGCAGCAGACTCGTTGTTGCTGATTTTACAAAGAGAACTTGCTGAGGAATAATCATTAACAAAACCTGCTGGCAAGACCATTTGCTCCACCGGTTTATCAAGTATATTACCGTGAACAATAGAAACAGGAGAGTAATGATTTTCACCATCATACGTAAAACTCACTTTACAACGGTCAGGATCATCATACATTTTCACCTGAGTTTCATGATCAGGTAAGTGAACTTTATAGACTCTTCCCAATGCATCATAGTCAAAGGTGGTAGTAAGCTGATGAATATGTTTTGCAATATCGATATGATAAGTATGTTCAGCCTTAACACGCCCATATGAGTCATAATCTGTGCTTTTAACCGGAATCCATAAACCCGGTTGAACTTTGCCTGTCTCAGCGATAGCTTCAGTGAAAGTTTTTAACTGTCGCCCCGCTCCATCAAAAATAATTTTTGTGCTTAAACCATGACTTCCTGTAATAATTAACTGAATATGTCCAGGAGAAATACTATATGCATAATGTTTACTGTTTGAGAATGCAGTATTTTCACCAGAATCAACCTGTATTATTCGTCCCCAATGATCATAATGATAATGAGTGATATTTTTATTTTCTGCATCAACACTTTTAATGATTTGATTAGTAAACAAACTGGTAGTGACAGCTGATGATTTTATAAGTTGACCTGATTTAAGTTTAATAGCATTATAAAAAGTTTTTGTCGTGTGATTAGCATTTAAAATATAATAATAATTTTTTGTCACTGAATTAAATGTTGCCACAGGAGATACTGTACCTGTTATAGTTGTAGCTTTTAGAAGACCATATTTAAAAAGATCATGCGGGTTATCGTAGTATTGTTGTTTTACTTCAGAGACCTGACTGCCTGACTGCATTTTTTTATCTGCAAGGATCAGAATATATCCTTTTCTATTGATATTTAATTGTTTTTTATAATGGTTATATTGTGCAACTGCTGGAAGTCCTGATGATCCTGGTATTTGATGTGATGGATAATTAATCACCGACTCCACCAACGTACTTAGCGACCAGCCAGGCGGTTCAGCAGGACAATTGTCATCGCCTTTTGCTGGACAGTAACTAATATTTTCCACACGACCATACGTGTCTGTTGCACTAATCAGCCGTCCCTGTGAATCATACTGTTGTTCAGTTATCTCTGTAGCAGCAGATCCTGAGTTTTCACCCTGGTTGCTGGTAACTACTTTTAGCGGTAAACTATAAGTGACGGGTAAGTCTTCAAATGTATTGTGAGAGCAACCATCACGTTCAAAGGTATTACAAAAAAAATTATGTACTGCTGTGAGTATATGATTTGTACTATCACTGATAATTTTCGCTTCAATAAGCAAATGATATTTATTGTAGGAACGAATCTGTTTTGTTATTCCATTATCTTCTGTGGTTTTATAGGTATAACTGGCTGGCATTTCAAACAGTACATCAGAATTTAAGCCTTGCATAACATCTGATCCTGAATTAAATCCAAGATAATTGTGCTCATTTGCATTGCTGTCACCATAAGTATAGCGGGTTGTCATTCCTGGCTGATTCATCCCCGGGTTAACTGATGTCTGTACAACAACACACAATCCTCTGTTATTATTTTTAATTGGTACTTTCATTGCATCAGTACAGTTATAGGTTATATTTTTTTGTAAACCGGTTGGATAAGTTACACGCGAAAGCAGGGATCCCAGATAATTCATATGAATGACGGGCAATAACTGTCCATCTTCTTTAGGTAGCGCAATATCATTTAGTTTGTCATTTAAACGACTAAGGTAAACATCAAAATATTTTCCTTCAGCATCTATACTGGTGATAATAATAAAACCTCTTTTTCTGGTTAAAATAATTTTATTGTTTTGATCATCGCTAATGCTGCTTAGCAGATGTGTTCCGGAAAGATAAGAAAATTTAACCCATCGCCCATCTTGCTGCTCCAGCCGGGTTTCATAGCCTTTATGATCTAAAATTTCCCGTAACCCATTAGCATAGGTAATAACAAACCAGGTTGCTTTATTACCCCGTATCTGAATATCTTTCAGCTTGTGATAGCGGGGCATCCATTGACCATCTCTGCTTTTTATTAAATGAAAAATTTTTCCTTGCGAAGTAGATAGCTGATTATTTGACCGATTAAAGTGAGTTGTATTCCAACTCCACCCCAAACCAATACCATCGGGATCAGCCAGGCTGTTACTATTATAGTTAACTTCCAGATCAATATTGGGTCCGTGACCCAGATTACTTATCATGCTGCCCACTTTGGTATAGGCGACAAGTGTGCCTGTCCTGGGGTCTACCTGTGTACCCCAGCTTTTCTGAAAATTAAATGCATTAGACCAAATAGAATCACCTCCACCTCCGTCTGCTTTTAATCGGTTATGATTATATTTACTGCGTTGCTTTTTAGAAACCTTAATGGCTTTATTGTTCGTGAAATGAATTGTTTTATCTGGTATACCAATGTCAATTAGTGCTCCGGTTTGCTGATGAGATAATAGTGCTGATGATACAGTTACTGACACCAGATATAGAAGGCTAAAATAAATAAATATTCTTTTAATAAACATATCATTACTTTTTTAAAATAGTTATAATATAGTCAACATTAAAATATAAACTATAACCGTTGTTAATAAATTATTATTATAAAGTTATACAGCCAAATAACATTAAAAAATTTATCTCGACACAGAAGATTACATTTTGTGTTAATTAAGAGAAAATCAAATGTATAGAAAAGTAAAAATTAATTTGTTGATCATGAAAAATACAACTTGATCAAAATATCCTGATTTGGAGATTTTTGGCATAATATAAATATACTATGTTTTATGGATGTATAACTTATTTACATCAGATAAATAAATCGTTATTTTTGCCTTATCGGATCATTTCTGTGAAAGCGGGGATCCATTAAAGGCAATCATTACTGAAAAACTTCTCTGTTACCGGATTCTAGTAATCTTTGCTATACATATATGGTCACCTCTCTGATTGCAAATAATTTTAACATATTGAAAGTTATAATAATGATAAAACAAGTTAACAGTTTGTTATAAAAGCATAATCTGTTTTTTTAATGAGGAAATATTTGATTTTATGGCCTGATCAGTCTTTTAAAAACAAATAAATCAAAATTGTTAATCCTTGGCCATAGAAAATAAAAATTAAAATCCTGTTGAAATACTTCAACATTAAGTTCAAAAGACCAAAGATGCCATAGATTATATGTATGATCGTCTCGCATTATATAACCAGATGCATGCTCATTAAATCGTACAAAAGCATATGTAACATCAGGTGTAAGGCTTTCCAGTTTTTCTAAACCTTCTCCCTCAGCAAAAAAACCAACAGGAAATCCAAATCCACTATAGTTTAATAAAGGATTTGAGCCTGACAGGAAATATAAGTATTCTACCATTTCACTAACTTTGAGCGCTCTTCCCGTTGCTACTTCACGACCAATTAAAAATAATGTATTTAATATATCATCACTCTTTATACAATCAGAAAAACTATTACACAACGCCGACCATACTCCCTGCATGTCTGCATTATTTCTTATACGA
>JAPORK010000478.1 GCA_026710285.1 Endozoicomonadaceae bacterium
TAACATTGGATGCCGGTAGTCTTTCAATTGCTTCTGCTGCTGTTCCAACCAACAGAGGACTGAATATCGCCAGTGCTGTTGTTGGAGCGATGGCGACAGTGGTGAGTTTTGTAATGCTGGGAAATGCTGCCGTTTATGGTGTCAGCTCTCTTTTATCAAAAGTGAATTTAAGTGCTGATACCAATCTAAATATTAGTCTTCAGTCGCTAACAGAAAGTCTTAGTAATGTTAGCTCCGAAGGTAGTGATGCCGATACTGGTTTTATGAGTGAAGAAGAAGGTGTAGCAACGCTACCAGATTCGCCTCTTACTTATCCGACAGAATCTCAGCATCATCTCCCCTTATATTTCAGCAAAAGAGTGGATATTGAGCACATTTTTCGTGAAAGTTTTAGCAGTTTTATAAAACAAGACAGTAGTGGTGAGGAGTTTTTATCTGTGCACGGTGCTGACAATATTATTCATGTATGGAAGGCTTTGTTTGAAGCTTTTCCTGAATATATAAAAAATCAGGATGTATCATCTTTGTTATTTTTGCTTAGTCGTGAAACAATGGTGGGCAAACCACTTCTGTTTAGACTCACCATAAATTATATCGATACATTAGCATTGCGTAACAGTACAGCGAGTAATGGACTTGTGCAGTTACCAGCGAGTTTTTTTGGGTCGAATGTAAGTGGTATTAAATCTGTAAGTCACATTAGAGTGCTGAGTTATTTTACTTATGCTTTTTGGTTTGATGAGGAGGAGGATGGTTTTGGTTTTATACAACAGGCTGGTAAGTCGGGACATTTTTGGCATTGTTGGTCTTTTGATGTTGGTTCCGTAAAGTACCATATTAGGTCATGGGAACAGATTAAAAGATTAAATCTTTATATTTTTGGAAGATATTAACGGGAAAATATGTTCAAATTTCTTAGCGCTTAATTAATATTAAAAGTGTTGTTTATTGGTAGGTTTATAAAATACTGAATATATTATTTCCTGCATAAATAACTATTTTAAAAAAGTAATAGTATGTTTATTAAGCAAATATTTATTAATTTCAGTCTTCTGTTTCAGGTATCAGTAACGGTATCATCAGCCGTATTATCTTATCAGCAAACCGGAGCACTCATCAACACAGGTACACGAGATAAAACGATTTATCATACGAACAATAAATCCATTAAGGTTTCTAAAAAACAACACAGTAAAGATAATGATAATCGATTAAAATCATACGGCAGTGGAGATGATTCTGTTTGGTCTAATGCATTTAATTTTAAGAAAAACTGGGGGACACAGATAGATCCCCGCACAGGCACACTTGTTGCTTATACTAAAGTAGGAAGTATGATAAGTAATCTGGGGCATGGACCCAATATTGATCTGGAAGTTAACTATAACAGTAACAGCCTGACTGATCCTGATGGTATTGGTCTGGGCTGGAGTTGGAATATAACTCACTTTAATCTGTCAAATAATCAGCTGTCTACTTCACAGGGAAAGAGCTTTAATTTGAGGAAAAACAGAGATGGTCAATGGAGACCCCGCTATCACAAGCTGAAAGATATTCAGATCAGCGGTAGTAAAGCAACCAGATTTGTCATTACCTATGCTAACGGTTTGCGGGAAACTTTAGACCATGAGGGCTATGAAACCCGGTTAGAACAACAAGACGGGCGATGGGTTAAATTTTCTTATCTTTCCGGAACACATCTGCTAAGCAGCATTAGTGATGAGCAAAATAATAAAATTATTTTAACCAGAAAAAAAGGCTTTATTATTATCACCAGTACTGATGCTGAAGGAAAACCTTTTAAGGTTTACCTTAGTCGTTTAAATGGTCAGTTAAGTGATATTGCTCTGCCCAAAGAAGATGGACAGTTGTTGCCCGTCATTCATATGAATTATCTGGGATATCTTCTTTCACGTGTAACTTATCCAACTGGTTTACAAAAAAATATAACTTATAACTGTACTGATTCAATGAAAGTACCACTGCAAAATCATGACAGAGGATTATGTGTTGTTGTACAAACATCAGTTAACCCGGGGATGAATCAGCCGGGAATGATAACCCGCTATACTTATGGTGACAGCAATGCAAATGAGCATAATTATCTCGGGTTTAATTCAGGATTAGATGTTATGCAAGACTCAAATTCTGATGTTCTATTTGAAACACCAGCCAGTTATATTTATAAAACCACAGAAGATAACGGCATAACAAGACAGATTCGCACCTACAATAAATATCATTTGCTTATTGATGCAAAAATTATCAGTGATCGTACAAATCATACGCTTACAGCAGTACATGATTTTTTTTGTAATACCAATGAAAGTAATGGTTGTACTCACAGTACATTTAAAGACTTACCCGTCACTTATAGTTTACCGCTAAAAGTAGTCATCAGTAACTGGGGTGAGAATTCAGGATCTGCTGCGACAGAGATAACTGAGCAACAGTATGATTCACAGGGACGATTGATTAGTGCAACAGATCCGTATGGTCGCGTGGAAAATATTAGTTACTGTCCGGTAAAAGGTGATGACAACTGTCCTGCTGAACCATCTGACTGGTCGCTGAGTACATTGGTGGAATCGGTGACTAAGTATCCGTCTCATCAAATGCCCGGATCATCAAAACTTCCAAAGATCACACAATATAATCATTATAAAAAACAAGCAAATATCAATGGAAAAGGATATATTCTGGTCCTTACCGATAAAAAAACGCAGTCAGGCAATGAGACCTCTGAAGTAAAGCAACAATACTACGATAACCCGCAGGATGTTTTTAAATATGGTCTGTTAAAAGCGACAACTATTACAGGTACAGTCTCTCCTGTAGCAACATTTAATTCAGTAACAAAAAACTATTATTATGTTTTAAATGCTGATCACACGACTAAAACTGTTTATAATACTGTTCAACTTAAATCGGGTCAACTCAGAAAATCATCAGCCGTCACCACCAGTTTATTTACTAATCAGATCATTAAAAGCGTTGATGCAGAAAATAAAAATATCACTCATTATTACTATGATCACTGGGGGCGAATAATACAGGTTGATTCTGCAGCAGATACTGCATTTTCAAACAGTAAATATTATGCATATAGCATTTCTCCGGGACATATTCAGTTAATCATTACAGGGAGTCATGGTTTAAGCACAAAAATTATTTTTGATGGAGCGGGACGACAGTTAAAAACTTTCACTGAAGCTATTGCTGATACAGGAAAAGTTCAGCCAGGCAGATGGATTCCGGTTAAGAGTACAGATTATGACACTTATGGGCGCATAACGGCTGAACATAGTTATCATATCGATTCTGAAAAAAACATTCAGCAGCTTACTACAACCTTTGACTATGATGCACTGGGGAGAACCTGTAAAGTTCACTTGCCTGATCGGGAGACTCAGGTGAAAATGTATGATGATCCTGATCGTTGTACAGTAAGTTTTACATATGACGATCAAAATCATTACTCTCCTGTTTCGATTGTTCACGGTAATATACTTGATAAACCGGTAGAACAAATGATCTTACCAGCAGGCTTTGTTCATGATTATTCCTCAGCAAGCTCTCTGTGTAAAATCAGCAACAAGGAGTCTGCTGCAAGAGTTTCTCATGTTAGTTATGATGGTTTTGGAAGAAAAATCTCATTTGTTGATCCGGCAGGAAGAAAAGTAATCACCACGTATGATGATATAGGACGAGTGACTAATACTACAGATCCTGCTGGTAATCAGTTTCACAATGTTTATGATCTTTACGGGAAGGTCATTCAAAAATGGGTAACTCCTGCAAAGGATAATACACAATATTTGTTGGCTTCTGCGCAATATAATACAGCAGGAGAACTATTGTGGAAGGCGGGTGAAGACGGAAAAAAAACCAGTTATACCTATACAGAAGAGAGTCAGATAGCAACCACTGTAATGCCTGCTAAGCATGTAATATCATGGATGTATAATGTAATAGGGTTACCTGTTAGTGAGAGTGTTGATGGAAAAGAGACAGTACACATTTACTATGATCCTGCAACCAACCTGCCTGCAAAAAAAACAGATATAACCGGAATCTCCCGCTGGATCTACAGTGATGATGCAAAGGTACAAAAACTAATTCACACAGGAGAAAATGGTTATCCAAATTATTCCTTTAGCAGGCAGTACGATCAAAACAGAAGAATGATCAGCACAACAGATTTGGAAGTTAATAAAATCTCCACCCATTATGATTCATTGGGTCGTGTAGATTCAGTTTATTATCATGAAAATAACGGTAAAAACACACTACTTAAGATGTCTGTTTATGACGGTTTTTCCAGAGTCATAAAAACTAACTATGGCAGCGGTATGCAACGTACCATTAATTATGATGAATATGGTCAGACAAAAAGCGTAACCGATATGCTTGCAGACAAGCTGCTGTCTGCATGGAAATACCGTTATGACAAAGAAGGTAATATTGTTACTCTGATACATAATTCCGGAGGCAGTCAGCAAGCCACTCTGCATTATCAATATGATCTTTCTAATAATCTGGTTGCCATGCATTGCTCGGGATCTGCTGGTTTATCTTTGTGCCCAAGGGACACTTCTTTTCAGGGATTGGGTCTGAGTCAGGCACCCATAATTATTAGTCAAAACTATTCTTTCAATGCGCTAAATCGTATGCAACAGGTACAGGAGTCACTGCTAAATACTGATCAACAAAAAACAGTAAGTAAAACAGTTAATTATAGTTATGGCTATCAACAGGCTCCATTGCGCATTAAACAGATAACAACACAGTGGAATAATACTGCTCCGGTGACCACAAACTTTGTCTACGATGCAACAGGCAACATGACAGTTGATAGCGAAAGTAACAAAATTGACTATAACATTTTCAATCAGATTACTCATGTTTTTACCTCTGATGGTAAGCATGCTCATTACTTCTATGATGGTGGTGGCAGAGAAGTCAGAGAAACAACGGGTGCAGGAGATAGTCGAAATCTGTTTTATAACGGCTCCACCCTGCTCAATGAACAGGTGAAAAGCTTACGACAAGATACACATACAATCAGTTATTTAGGTGTTGGAAAAGCTATTGATGGTCTGATTCATGAATATTATGAACAGAACTATAAAGGAGATGTAATTGGTGTACTAACTAAGAAAGAACCGGATCATTATGTCTTAAATCAGAAAAATATTTATAGTCCTTACGGCATGGTATGGAACACAATTAAGCCAAACTCTACTTTACCGTGGTATCAGCAAACCTTTACAGGTTTTAATGGTGAGCAAACCGATCCGGCTACCGGCTGGCAATTCCTCGGTGCAGGTAACCGCACTTACAATCCGGGTCAACGCTACTTTGTCAGTGAAGATCCTGCCGGAGATGGCTATGCTTTTGGTGGTAACAATCCTGTAATGAACAGTGACCCAAGTGGTAATACTCCAAAGTGGCTGGGTGCTGTATTCCATGTTATGAGCTACGCAGGAACATTGGGTATGGCAGTCTTTCATAAAAAGTGGACTAATATTATCGGAACGACACTGGCAGCAGCGCTTGCTGTAACCGG
>JAPORK010000260.1 GCA_026710285.1 Endozoicomonadaceae bacterium
AAAAACTCTTTGCATTACCGATTTGTATCGTGTACCTTTGTTCATGAACTAACTGCATGTATTGTCTGTTTTTTATCTGCAAAAATTAAGGCTGTAAAAAAAATTACCGGACTTGATTAAAAAATGCATACAGACCATAAACGATTTATTTTGTAATCACAGTATTTGAGAGAGCAATAACAGTAATGCTATTTTCTGATAACAGTACGCCATTGAACCAATATACAATCAGTAATGCATTGGTCAAAGATAAAGCACGAATGCAGACAACAACACTGGAAAAACTTTTCGCAGCATCGTCAGATCGGTTTACCCGCTATAGTATTGAAGCGGCTGATCTCTTTTTGGATTATTCAAAAAACCTTATTGATGAAACTACTTTAAACCATCTGCTACATTTAGCAGAACAGGCATCTCTTCCTGAAGCAATTAAAGCGATGTTCAGTGGTGAAAAGATCAATACCACGGAACAAAGGGCAGTATTGCATACAGCGCTGCGTAATTTTGACAATAAGCCGGTACTAGTTGACGGAAAAGATGTAATGCCTGCTATTTGCCAGGTACGTGAAAAAATGCAGGAATTTACGGATAAAATTCATAATGAAACATGGAAAGGATGGACAGGAAAATCTATACGCCATATTGTTAATATTGGTATTGGTGGTTCTTATCTTGGTATCAAAACAGTTATTGATGCACTCAAACCTTATCATCGAAACAATTTACAAGCCCATTTCATTGTTAATATTGACCCTGGTGATATCGCTCATGTCTGTAAAGCCCTTGATCCGGAAAGAACACTATTTATTATCGCATCTAAATCATTTGGCACTCTAGAGACGCTTGAAAATGCGTTGTCTGCAAAAGAGTGGATGCAACAACAAGGAATGCCGGAGGCTGCCACTGCACAACATTTTGTTGCTGTTTCATCTAATATTAAAAAAGCAGTGGCTTTTGGTATTGCAGAAGAGAATATTTTTCCTTTGTGGGACTGGGTAGGAGGACGCTATTCTCTCTGGTCTACTATTGGCTTGCTGATTCCACTGCTGGCAGGGTTTGATAATTTTATTGACCTGCTCAAAGGTGCCCATGCGATGGATAAACATTTTCAAACCAGTGCAATGAATGCTAATATGCCGGTTATTCTTGGTTTGCTTGGTGTTTGGTATCATAACTATTTTGGTGCTGAAAGTTATGCGGTCTTACCTTACGACAGTGGTCTTGAAACATTTACCAATCACCTGCAACAGGTAGATATGGAAAGTAATGGTAAAACGGTTAAAGTTAATGGTGAGTCAGTAACTTACCATACAGGTGCTGTTATCTGGGGGAATACAGGTACTAACGGACAACATGCTTACCATCAGTTATTACATCAGGGAAGCCGCTTTATCCCGATTGATTTTATTGTCCCTCTGACCAGCCACTACCATTTTAGTGAACAGCATACACACCTGGTCGCTAATGCTTTTGCTCAGAGTCAGGCACTTATGTCGGGCGAGTCACCACAGCGCATTAAGGAAAGTCTGCGTGCCCAGGGTAAAGATGAAGCAACGATACAGACACTTATTCCTCATAAAAAAACACCAGGTAACCGCCCCAGCAATACGATTACCATGCAGCAACTAAATCCGGCAACAATGGGTGCTCTGCTGGCACTTTATGAACACAAAGTTTTTGTTCAGGGTATCCTGTGGCAGATAAATAGTTTTGATCAGTGGGGAGTTGAACTGGGTAAATTATTAGGAAATAAAATCTTTACTCAGCTAGCAAAGCATCATGTTAATAATGATGAAGATACTTCTACTAAAGGGTTGATTGACCGGTTTTTACATGCTAATAATCTGCAGTGATCGCCAAATGATCTGGCAGGATCGGATATTGTTTTTACAAATTATAATTATGAAATACAGAGTACATTTATAATATGAATTAAAACCATTTTATCTGTTTTTATTTAATGTTGGTTTTATCGTATAAAAATATTATTTTCATTAATGCACCAGGATGATTTTTGTTGAAAAATAATTGTTTAAATCATATCCCTTTATCTGCCAGAGATGTCGATATTTTATTATCACCAAAAGCTTTTTGTGATAAAATTTTTGAGCTGATAAAACAGGCTAAAAACCGTATTTATTTATCAGCGTTATACATAGAAAATGATACGACAGGGCAAAGATTATTTGATGCACTTTATGAAGCAAAAGCTGCAAACCCAGATCTTGATATTGTATTACTGGTGGACTTTCACAGAGCACAGCGAGGGCGTATAGGAGAAGCAAAAACCGAAAATAATGCTACTTTTTATTGTCGTCGCAATGAATTAAGTCAGCATAACATTGAAGTGTATGGGCTGCCTGTGAAAGTACGTGAATTTTTTGGTGTTATGCACCTGAAAGGATTTGTTTTTGATGATGATGTCCTGTATTCAGGAGCGAGTATTAATGATATTTATTTTCATACCAGGAACCGTTATCGTTATGACCGCTATATATTGATACATAACCGTGAGCTGGCTAATTCATTAACAGATATTGTGTGCTGGATGAAAACAAACAGCAAAGTGATGACACCATTAAACAGACAGCCCATCCCTAACACTAAATCAATAAAGCGTCAAATCCGTTATTTTTCATCTAAATTAAAACGCTTACAGTATAATATAATGCCTTACATACAAGACAGTAGCCTGCATATTACACCTATTTTGGGGTTTGGGCGTCGGAGTAATCGTTTAAATAAAGCGATTATTGAAATGATTCGTAAAGCACAAAATAGTATTACTCTTTATACACCTTATTTTAATTTACCTTCTGCGTTGAAAAAAGCACTGATCAAAGCAATGAAGCGCAATGTAAAAGTCACATTGATTACAGGTGATAAAACATCCAGTGACTTTTATATTCACAATACAGCTGAATTTAATGTTGTTGGTACTTTACCTTACATATATGAGACATTGTTACGTGGATTCTTAATACGCTACCAAAGTTATATTGAAAAAAATTTATTATCTCTGCGGATCTGGAAACATAATGACAACAGCTTTCATGTAAAAGGAATCAGTGTTGATAACACGACTTATTTATTAACAGGAAATAACCTGAATCCCCGGGCTTGGGGGCTTGATCTTGAAAATGCTTTGTTAATTTATGACAAAAATGGTTTATTGCAAAATGATTTCAAAAAAGAACATAACTGCCTTATTGAAAATACTTATGAATTATGTAGAAAAGAGCAACTGGACGACCCTGAACTGTATCCCGGACAGGTCAAAAAAATATTGGGCAGACTCAAGAGGGTTTACGCAGATAAAGTTTTAAAACGTTTTATATAAACTCTGGAAACATCTTATCTCTCAGTTACATTTTTTTAGGCTTTGACTTTTGTACTAACAGGTTTATTTGCTGCTGAATATACTAATTTCTGACGTATACATACTGTTGTTTGAGCCTGTAGAAATGTTCTCTTTCAGCAAGAAAACAGTTGATTGTATTATGACTGAATAGAGCCATCCGTTAGCTGAGATAATCCTGTTGCTGTGGTTTAATTAAATGAACTAATACGATAGTTACTATATAAGTCAGGTAGTTGTTTATTTATACTGTGTATTGTACAATGAATCAACTTCATAAAAAACACTGTTGCGTAGCATTAGCTATTGAAAACAGCAGAATACTGACGAAAAACAATTCAAAATTTAATATGTTGTAATCAGAAATTTCTTATTCTGGATTAAATATTAACCATAACCGAGGGTTTAAAAATGCGTAAGATAAAAAGTTCTAAAAAAGCCAGCCTTATGAGGCAGGCGAAAAATAAAAATAAAAACAAAAAAAAACGTTTATTAAAAAAACGTACTAATCAAACAACAGGAGAGCAACCAGCACCTTTAAAAAATAAAACACCGATAAATTTGGTGAAAAATTTTATGTTCACTAAAAATAGTCATGAGAAAGAGGAGGGAATGCTTAAGGCTAAAAAACTATTTGACGTGATAGCTAGTCTGGGATCGAAATCTAAAAAAGAACCAGAAGAAAGTGAAGAGACTCAGATGTCGTCAGAGGATCACAAAGACAGTGAAGATAATAAATAAAGAAACCCCGGGATCAGTTAAAAATGCAGTAATCCCGCTGTTGTAATCCTGTAATCTGAGCAAGGAGTTATATCCGTCAAATAATATTCACTATATTAACAGAGTTCCTGACCTATCCAGCAAAAACAATATTTTTGCATTGTTAATTTCCGGCATTTAAACATTTGCAGCCTCGATATCCGATAAATCTATCGTTATCACAGGCTTGTCAGGCAATGCTTCAGTATTTTTTTCCTGGTCAGATACAGCACACAAGTTGCCAATAAGTACCAGGGGAGTGACTGATGCTGAAGCCATTGCTCCAAGACCCAGAGAAACTGCTCCCCATACCAGCGTTGCCGGAATATTTCCAAAATACGATACTACTCCCAGCGCTATACCAAACGCACAACCTGCACGAAATGTTTGTCTCGCAACATTTTTTGCGTAATATGAAATGGGTTCTACAGATTTGCCTCTGTATTGCTGAACTGTCTTGTAAATACCGCCTCCGACCAGACCGGCACCAAGTCCTGTTATTCCGGCAATACTTCCTGTTGCCAGGGTAAGCAATGAAATAGGAGCCACAAAAAAACCGGCGGTAATTCTTACGGTAAATTTTCCCATAAAACAAGCTGTTTCTGTAATAGCCTTACCGACAGTCATATTATCATCAATCGGTACAAGTTTTATTTGTGTTAAAGGCTTGTTTGTGTAAGATGGTAAATTTTGTGTTGTCTGCATACCTGTTCTCCCTGTATTTCCAGAATAGTTCTGAATAAATATAATACACATGGAAAAAATGAGTATTATACGATGGTATAAGTTGTAATAGCTAAAATCTGATCCGGCAACCTATCCATTTCATCAGGTTAAATCTGAGCTACTATGGTTTTCCTGACCGCATGAAAAAATCCTTACATTACAGAGTGTTGATAATTAAGCCAGCCATATCGCTGAAAATGCCATGTTGTAGTATAATAATTTATAGTTTTCATCCATCATCACACAATACCATCCAGGGTATTATTATAATCGGAATATATTAGACTTTTGTATTCAGGTGCACTATATATGGAATATACCTTGAATATATGAAACTTTAATTATCAACTCCCCTCTCACAAGAATATGCCCCCCACAAGAATATGAATAAAAAAAAATCAATCTGCAAGGTTATTTGTTGTTTTATTTTCTTTATTGCTGCGCAAATAACCAGTATCCATGCAGCTACTGCACGCAATAATAATATTTATTTTCATGTTTATTCTAACAATGATGGAAATAAGGTAAAATTTATTACTGATAGACATTGCATTACAAAACAGCAGCCTTATAAAACACCAGACGGAAGTCAATTACCTTTTAATTCAGATACTCTAACAGACGATAAGACAAATAGCCGCATAACTATCAGAGCAGGAAGACATAGTAGCAAAAAGACTGTTAAATGTCTGTCTGAAAATATGTTATCGGGAGAAAATTTTAC
>JAPORK010000103.1 GCA_026710285.1 Endozoicomonadaceae bacterium
TTTGTCGATCTTTGTTACCTGTGAAAAGATTATGGACAGACTGTTATTCAAAAAGAAATTTTGTTGCTATCATTCTGGCTTGTTTTTATATAGTCAATCTTTTTATGACAACCGATTAAGAAACATTTCCTTATATTCGATTTTAGATGAATATACCTTAACCGGGCTGACGGGCTCTAAGATCAGCAACCCGACAAAATCTCATTACAAATTATCGCTGCTACCGATATCATTGATCACCCTTTCTTTATAGACACCGAAAAGAGTATAGACTCTGTTGCTACCACCCCTTTCAAAAATAAGCTCCTTGGCTGGTTTCCTGTATTTACGGGAACCGGAATGAACAGAATCAGTTAACTCTGAAGAGTCTTCAAACTTTACAGGGTCTCCAAGTTTAGCTATCCGGTCATCAAGTTCCTGTTTCAGGTCATGGGGGTCTGCATCCTTATAAGTATAGAGATCGATATAGAACTCGGAACCATGAAGATTCAAGATCTCAAAATAATTTGGTTCTATCTTCTCGGGACTGTAGTCGGAATCAGAGTTGCGAGGATGATCAATTAACCCTGAAGAGGATTCAAACTTTACAGGGTCTTGAGATTCTTCAGCTGACCGGGTATTAAGTGCACCACCTTTTTCATCCTGGTCATGGGTGTCTGCGCCATTATCTCTTCCTGTACTGTTATCATTAGATACGTCATTGCTCGTCTGTATGTTCCTGGTTTTCTCAGGCATGCCGTCGCCATTTTTATCACCTGGTGTCGGCATCCCACACAGACCGTTTCCACAAAACATAGAAAGAAAACAATAAATTAGACAAGTACTCATTATTTTTTTAAAATGTGTTTTTGCTTTCATGATATTTTATTCTTTTTAGTTAATACGATTGAGACCATATTTCAGCACACGTTTAGCCTAAAAAGCTATTATACAGAAACCTGAATAAAGAACAAAAACTTTGTATATATATTTTTTTATATAATTAACCGGAGAGAAATTAATCATTAACAGAAAACGTTGTTATAAAAAGAGAAGATTTTGTGGCTGCTTCCTGGTCACAATTTTTACAAATTTGCAAACCATTGTTGGCAGGCCAGGAGGGAATCGAACCCCCAACCGCCGGTTTTGGAGACCGGTGCTCTACCAATTGAGCTACTGGCCTAAACATAATAAGTATGTTAGGTTGATTGCTTTTTATTAAAAAATTGCATGCATTGTATCTGTTATTTTTAATGAATTCAAGTTATTTTTTAAAATATTTCAATTGTTTTTATTGTGAAATCAAAGGTTAAGTAAACCTATTTTAGTCTGCTTCTGTTAAAAATCGCTTATCTGAAATAATACTTGCATTTTATGATCAAATTGTATTAGCTTTATTTTGCCGATTACAACTTAGATTAATGAAAATTATGTCAAATAAAACAACTTCGCTAACATATGCAGATGCAGGCGTTGACATTGCCGCAGGCAATGCACTGATTGAACGTATCAAACCTGTGGCACAACGCACAAAACGCCCTGAATTACTGGGTGGATTAGGTGGTTTCGGTGCTGCCTGTGAAATTCCTGCCGGTTACCGGCATCCCGTACTTATCTCCGGTACTGATGGCGTAGGCAGCAAACTAAAACTGGCCATACAATTTCATCAACATGATACCATCGGTATCGATCTGGTTGCTATGTGCGCTAATGATATTATCGTCTGTGGTGCAGAACCTCTGTTTTTTCTCGACTATTATGCAACAGGTCGCCTGAGCATTAAAATGGCTGAAGAAGTTATCAAAGGCATTGGGGAAGGATGCCTGCTGGCAGGATGCGCTCTGGCTGGCGGAGAAACAGCAGAGATGCCCGGCATGTATAGTGGAGAAGACTACGACCTGGCCGGATTTTGTGTAGGTGTGGCAGAAAAAGATCAACTCATTGATGGTAAAAAAGTCCGCCCTGGCGACAAACTCATCGGTATTGCCTCAGCGGGTGCTCATGCCAATGGCTACTCTCTGATTCGCAAACTGCTTGAACAAAGCCACTGTGACCCTGCTACTTTTCTGCCTAATGGCGTATCCTTGCAGGAAACATTAATGCGACCCACCCGTATTTATGCCAAACCGATACTTGAACTGATAAAAAGTGTACCTGTTCATGCATTAAGTCACATCACCGGCGGAGGCATACCAGAAAATGTACCGCGCACATTACCTGGCAATGTACAGGCAATAGTGGATACGCAAAGCTGGAAACAAAGTGCATTATTTGACTGGATTCAAACAGCAGGCAATATCGCCCCTGATGAAATGTATCGCACATTTAACTGCGGTGTTGGTATGGTGGCTACTGTTCCGGCTGACTGTACAGAAGCTGCCCTGTCTTTGCTTGCAACTACAGGTAATAATGCGTGGGTAATGGGTGAAATCCGGGAAAGAAAAAGTCAGGACAAAGGTGTTATTTTAGCCGGAATGCAATAGCTGTAAACACAATAAAAGGGATATAATAATGCCTTCAACATTTCGTGTTGCTGTACTGCTTTCAGGCAATGGAAGCAATTTACAGGCACTGATTCATAAACAGAAACACTTTAATTATCAAATTGCCGGTGTCATCAGTAATTGTGTCGGGGCATTTGGTCTGGTGCGTGCCGAAAAGGCTGGTATTGATCACTACACACTGCCCCATAAAAATTATACCGACAGAAAAATATTCGATAGTGAGCTGATAAAGATAATTGATAACTTACAGGTCGATCTGGTGGTAATGGCAGGCTTTATGCGCATTTTAACCGCAGATTTTACCCGTTACTATCAGGGAAAACTTATCAATATTCACCCATCTCTATTACCTGCCTACAGAGGACTCAATACGCATCGCCGGGTCCTTGAAGCCGGAGAAAAACAGCATGGAGCCAGCGTACATTTTGCAACAGAAGAACTCGATGCAGGTGCCATTATTGCCCGGGTATCTGTCCAGATTTCCCCTGCAGATAATGAACTTTCGTTAAAACAAAAAGTACAGCAAATGGAACATCTGCTCTATCCGCTGATTATTAAGTGGTTTGCAGAAAACCGGATACAACAAAAAAATAATGTGGTCTGGCTTGATAATAAACCACTGCCTTCATTGGGATATCAATATACTCATCAACAACTTATTAACCAGGCAAAAGGGTAATATCTGTTTTATCATGGCTGACGGAACCATACGGTAACGGAGATAGTCCGTCAGCTATCGTTTGATGCAATGAACGCATTTGATGATTGCTTTAGCCGTCAGATGATTAATGCACAATACCTGATCTTCAGCCTGTCTGAAACCTTTATCCCCATTTATGTAATACAATGTTAGTCTGCTTAACAAAATTGTATTTTCATCTCAACGTGAAGAACTTCTTCAGAATAATTCCGATCAAGGCTATTTAAAATCACAACAACGACAAGAAAAGTACTGTTATTTTCGAGCAAAGGAGATGATTTATGGCTTATAGTATTCCCCCTTTTGAACGGACAGCGCCAGCACCCGTTATGGTACCTGGTCATAACGATAGAAATACCACGGGCAGCGTATCGGTGTTGAAAACAACGCAAGAGAAAGATATAGAAAACAAAACTGAGTTCATTCTCGGACATAAAAAAACCACCATTCCTGTAGATAACCGCAGAGTTGCTGCGGTTGAGCATGATTCTGATAAAACAATGTCAGACCTTAAAAAGCATCAGGAAAAACTACTTTCAGATGCGGATAAAGCAAGAGCGATGCTGCCTGCTCAATACCACACGTCGCGCGGTTAACAACAGGCTGTGCTTGAGTATGCAGTATCCGGATTTTCAGAATTACCCTTAGCAGAAATACGCCAAAAACTGAATTACATTCAGGATGTATTTACTCAGGAAACGAACCAGAAAGTGAAAGGCTTCATGGTTACTATATTGAGATCGATTCCTTTTCAGCCATGGTTGCAAAATCTGCATGACTGTGAAATCTTCATTGTTCAGACATTAGCAGATCTGAATAAAATAGTTACCAAACGTAACCCGATGGAAGAAACGTCGGATATGGAAACTGCAAAAAGGGCAAAGCGAGGGTTAGAACGACTGCAAGATTTAAAATCAGGCAAAAAGACGCTTAGCGAAATAACAAAGGTAGTAACAAGTGGAATTAAGGCATTATCAGAACCAACAGCAGCCCGCAAAACTGTAGAAGAATATTTGCCAAAATATAAATTAGCACTACAAGGTCTTGCTATAGCAATGAATATAAATACAGCTGAGACAGATCTACAGCCTGTTAAGATACAACCATGGCAGGCAATAGATGCCATGGTTATGAAAATGGCTGAATCCGCTATGGAAGATTGCAATACTTTACCCAAACTACCTGAAATGGAAGGCATGAGGGAATGGTTAATAACCAATCTTTTATCTGACTTTCCAACTTACTACAAAATTCTTTTTTTATACGAAGAGGAAGCACTCTATCGTTTTTTAAGTAGTGCCCCGGTTGTCATGCAAAGTGCATTAGGTGAATTTATGCTAAAGATCGGTGAATTAAATAAGATGCTGAGAAGTATTAACCCGAACTGCGGTTTGACAAAGATGAGGTTAGATTCAGCTACAGCGTTAACAACATTTATTCCATCGGAACATATACCGCTGTTTGAAGCAGTTTCTACATGTACAGCAGGAATTGTTCTGCCTGATGAAATAATCACCACAGCACTAGAAGACAATGACTTGGCATTCAATTGCTTGCAAACACTTTATCTCCGTGTTAATCCACCTAAACAAATTGATGAGATAGTCACACTTAAATTCCAGAATTATATTCCGGCGATTAAAACTTATTATTTCAGTCGATTATGGTATAACAACGAAGCCGCTATGACAAAAGAAATTAACTCAGCGTTAACTATGCTAAAGGGTCAACCTGAGCGAAAAAAATCTGGTCTTCTAACTACGTTTCGCAAGATGATAGGCTCTAAACAAAAAGACCAAACATCAGCATCAACGGCAATGGTCAGTGTTGAAAGCTTACAAGCTATTACAGCAAAAATGAGCACAAAATTTACCAGCACAGGGGTGGGATTAGTTGCTGCAGATCAGCAGGCAACATGTGATTTTCCAAAAATTAATGACCGGTCATCCGGACCAATTCAAACAAAAAAAATAATGGCCGCAGTACTTGCTGAGGATAATGCAACTTACACCAGAACATGGGGTAGTGGTCCAAAACATGGAAGTCATGCTCAGGTTACCAATGCTCGTGTGGGCTCGATCAAACCTAATCCGGGCAAGAGCAGCACAAGAGTAAAACCAACTGCTGAACAAAAAATCTTATCTGGCGGTAGTCTTAAGGTAACAACAGAAGCTATTCATGCACTTGATACGGCTAAAACACCCAAACCTAAGAAGAAGACGCATAGTACAAATGTATAAATAGCAAGGATTACACACAACAGATAATACTGAAATAACTCGGTCTCCGGCCTGTCTCTTAGTCACACTTTTTAGATGCTGACTTTTATCCTTACAGGTTGTCTGCTACTGAATATCCAGCTTTTTTGGCATGAACC
>JAPORK010000396.1 GCA_026710285.1 Endozoicomonadaceae bacterium
CAATGAATGTTAATGAACATAATTATCTTGGTTTTAATGCAGGATCGAATGTTACAAATAGTTTACTGAAAGATAAATTATTTGAAGCCCCCGTCAGTTATATTTACAAAACAGAACGGGATAACGGTCTTATACGGGAAATTCGCACTTACAATAAATACCATCTAATGACGGATGAACAGCAGATTAGTGACCGGACCGGTTATATTTTATCAACAGCACATTATTTCTTCTGTCGTACAGATAAGTTAGATGGATGTACACAAAACACTTTTTATGATCTGCCTGTCACTTACAGTCTGCCTTTAAAAATAGTAACTCATGTCTGGGGTGATAAAGCAGACAAACCAGCTACAACAATAACAACGAACATTTATGATTCACAAGGGAGGATAATTAAAAAAAAAGACATTTATGGACGTTTAATAGTTAATCATTACTGCCCGCAACAAGGTGATATTGCCTGTCCGGTCAGCTCAAAAGAATGGCCTTTTGTCACACTCACTGAATATACTACATTATATCCCGCTCATGAGGGTGCATATATAAATTCACTGCCTTCTATAACAACTTATAATTATTATCGCAGAGAGATAAATTATAATAGAAAAGGTTATATTACTGTACTGGATCATCAAATAGAACAGGCAGGTAAACAACATTTAACAGTTAAAAATTATTATTATTATAATCATAAAAATCTGTTGACTTATGGTTTATTAAAAAAAATCATAATAACAGGTAAAAAAAGTGATATGGATTCACCAGTCACTCTGATAAAAGATTATTATTACATTAACAGTCCATGCAACTATACTAAAACAACTTATAGTGTTGTTATATCAGACAAAAACAAACATTATACGTCATTTTATACCACAACCAGTTTGTTTACAAATCAATTATTGAAAACAACTGACACAGAAAGAAAATACAGTACTTACTACTACTATGATCAGTGGGACCGACTAATAAAAACAGAATGTATTGCCGGTACTTATTTTACTGCCAGCGCTCATTATAATTACACATTGTCTGAAAAGATTAATCAACTATTGATTACTGCTGTTAATGGATTGCAGAAAAAAGTCATTTTTGATGGGGCAGGAAGACCATTAGCAAATTTTACTGAAGTCGTTGATGCCGCAGGAAAACAACAGCCAGATCACTGGCGACCAATACAAAAAATTTATTATGACGGATATGGTCGTATTACCCGAAAAAGCAGCTATATTGCAGATCAGTCCGGACAAATAAAAACACTGGATACTACACAGGATTATGACGATACAGGCAGAGCCATACGGGTCCACCTGCCTGATGGAGAAATTGCTGTTACACGCTATGATGATAGCAACAGATGCGTTATCAGCTATCAGCAAAACGCACAGGGTGTGCGATCTGCCATCTCAATATCACGAGCTAATATACTTAATAAACCAATCAGGCAATGGGTATTACCAGCCACTACAGGTTTGTTACCTTCAGTAAAATCACTCTGTCTTAACAGTGATAAACAGCCTGAAGCCCGAGTCTCAGTGATCGTTTATGATGGATTTGGGCGACAGATTATAGCGCAGGATGCGATGAAAAGAGTTGTCAAACAGTATTATGATTCGCTGGGAGAATTAACCGATACCATTGACCCTGTAGGAAACAGAATGCATCGGGTGTATAACCTGAGCGGTCAGATTACACAATCATGGGTGTATCCTGTCTCAGGAGGACATTATTTAATGTCATCCGCTCATTATAACAGTGCAGGACAGCTGATATGGCATGCAGGAGAAGATGGAAGGCGTACTTTTTATACTTATACAACAGATGGACAAATTGCAACTGTTATAACACCTGATAAACATATTTTTTCCTGGCAATATAATATTTTAAATCTTCCTGTTAGCCAGTCAACAGATAATAACCAACAATGGACTGTTGATTATACTCCTGTTACTTTAAATCTGCAAAGAAGAATGGATATTACAGGTACTACAACTTACGCTTACAGTGATGATGGATTAAAACAGCAGGTATCTCATAAAGGGAAAAACAGTTATTCTGATTATAAGTTACAGTGGCAGTATGATAACAACCGCCGTCTCATGAGTGTTACTGATATTTCTGGTAACAAAACATATACACGATATGACAGGCTTGGACGTATTGCCTCTGTTAATTATCATTCTTATAAACAGCATACTGTTAAAATACTGTTTATGCCTGTATATGATGATTTTTCCCGTACACAACAAATTAATTATGGTAGTGGCATGCACCGTACATTCCACTATGATTCCTGGGGTCATAAAGATGAAATAAAAGACACTAACTATAACCAGCTTATCTCTCAATGGACTATGACGTATGATGCTGATGATAATATTGTTACACTCAATCAAAAAGCAGAAAACAAACAATATGGTATACTGCACTATCATTATGATATATTGAATAACCTAGTCAGTATGCAATGCAAAGGTTCATTTGGTTTACCACTGTGCCCACATGATACATCACTTATTGGTTCTGAATTAACCCTGTCACCAACTATTACCCGACAGGATTATACTTTTACACAACTAAACCGACTTGCCAGTGTTCGGGAAAAATTACAACCAGCACAGCAAAAACAGACAATAAACAAAATAACAAATTATTATTATACTGATGCATCAGCACCTTTACGCCTGAAAAGAATTAGTACTTCCTGGAATCAAAATAAATTTACTTCACAGCATTTAAATTATGACAATGCAGGCAATATGACAACAGACGGACAAAATAACCATATTACTTACAATGCACTAAATGAAATAATTAAAATTATATCACCAACAGGAAAGCAGAGTGATTATGCCTATAATGGAGGAGGGCAAAAAGTAATGGAAAAAAATTTAAACGGCATTAGTTATCTTTTCTATCGTAGCAATTCACTTATAAATGAAAAAATAATTAATCCACAGCAAGATATACACATTACTGGTTACCTGAATGTAGCTAAAACCACAGATGGGATAATTAATGAATATTATGAAAATAGTTATAAAGGTGATGTTGTTGGTATTTTAAAAAAAAATAACCACGAACAATATAAGTTTTATCAACGTAATATTTACAGCCCTTACGGTATGGTTTGGCATAAAAACTCAAAGGCACTTCCTCTATATCAAAAAACTTTACAGGGGTTTGATAACGAGAGAACTGATGCTTCTACTGGATGGCAGTTTTTAGGTACCGGAAACCGGACGTATAATCCAGTTCAGCGTTATTTCCTTAGTGAAGATCCTGCTGGTGATGGTTATGCTTTTTGCAGTAATAATCCGATAATGAATACTGATCCTTCTGGCAATAGCCCCAGATGGCTGGGAGAAGCATTTAAATGGGTAGGTTATATAAGTACATTGGGATTAAGTGCACTGCACCAACGCTGGGCAAATATTACCGCAGCAGTGATTCAGGCCGGATGTACAGTTGCAACCCTTGGTGCAGCAGTTGCTGATGCAGGTATTACTGCTCTGGCAGGCGTAATAGCAGGTACTGCTACAGTGAGTAGTATTCCAGTCATTGCAGCAGCAACACCTGTTAACAGAGGGCTCAATGTTGCAGGTAGTATTATAGGTATAGCAGAAATGGCAGCCACAGTTGCGGCAAGTTTGGGTAGTTTTATGTCTTGTGCTATTGAGGAAGCTACGACAGAGTCTGTTGAGGCAGAAATTCCCTTTAAGATGCTTAAATCAAAACAGGGTGCGTCGATATTAATCAGAGCAGAGGAACAGGACCAGGCATCCGGATCAGGTATTGCTACTTACCCTGGCATACTTGTTACCGAAACCAGAGTCAGCGAAATGTTAAGTAATTCAGCTTCTTGTGTTACACATATGAATGAGAAGTCTCTGAAGTTTCAATCTTTAGGAGATGTTTCTTTAACATGGCTTGCCTTGCGTCATACACCAGCCAAACAAAATATATACTGTGACACCGGGTGTATTTTTTTGGCTTATTTTTTAGCTGAACAACCACTCATCCTCAAAAAACTCGACATTTTTTTAGCTATTCGAAAATATTATCTTGGTGTTACTATAGGTATTTCAAAAAATCATCCTTATATTGTAAGCTTACAAAACATGTTGAAAAGAGCTGCATATGAGTCGAATAGTTTTCATATAGGGAATTATACTTTTCAAGATTTGCGCACTATTATTATTAGTTATGGTCGTGTAGTAGTTAGTGGTTATGATCATCTGCTCCTGTTAGAGAAAAATGTATTAAGCACTCTCTACCCGCATACGTGGACTATAATGGAATTTGATAATGATCTGGGTATATTGAGCAGAAATGTAAATGAACACTGGATTGAATCTTCATTTTACTGCCCTAGATTTAACAGGACGGTAATTACTGGTTATATGGCATTAGATGACTATGACAGTTAAACAGTCAAAATTATCAAATATAAGTCTGTGGATATTTATTTGAATAACAATAAGACCTTGGATGATCTTGTATGATTTACTAAAAGTATTATATGGAATAGTTCGTAATATTTCACAGTGCTGATAATTGATTTTCCCCTACCTTCCTGGTTTTTTAAGGTTGAGAAAATGGTTTTTAAATGATGGAGTAGCAGTTAAAGTTTCCATGGTGTATTCCTTACTTAAATTTTATCAAACACTACCATACTACCTTCTTTTAAAGTTAAAACACATTACTGATGGGGCAGACCTGTATTTAATAGTTTCCATGCTCAATTTAGATTAGTATGATTTAAACATATTCCCCTGAATTCAGGTTATTTAATTTTTATTTCTATGAACTTTCCAAATAACAATTTCACCAACAATAGCAGTGAGTAACAACATCCCTCCAACTCTATAAAAGTACGGATAGTTAAATGGAACTCCTGGCACGTAGAAAAACAGGACTAAAACAGCCATAAGCAGAAACGCAGGCACGTAGCCGATTAACCAAATTTTAACTTTGCCACCTTTTACTTTAAACGGGTGGTTTTTATCAGGATTTTTCTTTCTCAGTGTGTAAAATGCAGGGAATAGCATCACATACGACATAAGAAAAATAATTGCGTTGATTGAGAAAATATTCCAAAATAAATCACCGCTAAAACCAAAAACTAAAAAAAAGTAATAGAGGGAGATTAAAATTGTAGATACTATACCATTTATAAAAAACACACCAACTGGTAATTTATGCTCAGCCGTTTTTTTAGCAAAAATCTTGGGAAAGTCGTTATTTTCAGCAGCATAAGTTGCAACGTAGTTAATGCCCACAGCCCACGAAACTAAATTTGCAATTAAGGTAAACAGCACCAGAATGCCGCAGAAAAAAATGAAATAGTTTGCAATATTTCCATGACCAAGAATGGTAGATAAACTTTCTAATATTCCCGTAGAAGTAGACAGTTTTGCAACCGGAACTGCAATAAGAACTCCAACAGTGGAGACCACATAGAAAAATGCAATCAAAATACCTCCTATGATAATCGCTTTTGGAATT
>JAPORK010000172.1 GCA_026710285.1 Endozoicomonadaceae bacterium
TTGATCACCGTCACCTGCTTGTGCAGCAGGTCATGGCGTATCCGTCTCAGTAATTCCTTCAGATTGGCAATACTACGCCTTAAACGGGACTTTTCCGTTTTCCCTTGCGACCAGCAGAGCGTCCGAATCTGACATTCAGCAGGAGATAAAATTTTTAGAGTAAGAACTGGAGCTTAACAAATGTGACTAAGAGACAGCTGAAAGGCGAGGCTTTACGGCGTGCAGGGCAACTTTTAAGCGGTTTTTCACTCTAACTCTGCATGATACACATATTATTATACTAATGTTGCAATAAGACATAAGCTAAGCTTTGTTGTCATTTATAGCGATGTGATACCCCAGCCTGATTACGGCAGATATCCATTCAACGTTAAAAATCAAATTTTTAGTTTCCTTGCAACCCTTTGATTACAACTTTGTTTTAGAAAATGAGTCAGATATTTTAAGTTAAAACAAGTATATAAGTCAGGTATTTGTTTGTTCATGTAATGTATTGTACAATACACTAACCTCAAAAAAAGCACTACTGCGTAACATCAGTGGCTATATTGCCAGCTTAAACTTTAATTTTGCAATACGCAGGAAAAATAAGTAATGAAACTGTTGGATATTCCATTTACGAAAAAACATATAGACCACCACCTCTGTGTTGGAAAAGCGACGCCTGCAGCACAGGCGCTGCTATTGAGCAACCTGGTTAATGAAACAAAAGTGACATTACCGCTTCTTGTTATTACATCAACGATGATAAAAGCAGAGCAGTTACAACGTAATCTGCACCTTTTCTCTTCAGGCAAGCTGAACGTTGAAATATTCCCGGACTGGGAAACACTTGCCTATGATACTTTTTCTCCTCATCAGGATATTACTTCAAAGCGGCTGGAGCTCCTTTATCATTCAGCACAATTTAAAGGCATACTCATTGTTCCTGTAACAACATTGTTGTATAGACTGCCGCCATGCGATTATGTGCGGCATAATTGCGTTATGTTAAAAAAAGGTGCTCATTTTGATATCGAAACACAAAGAAATCAGTTGACCGAAGCCGGTTATCTGAATGTAGATACGGTTTACAGTCATGGTGAGTTTGCGATACGCGGCTCTCTTATAGATATTTATCCGATGGGAACGACACTTCCCATTCGAATTGAATTATTTGATGATACCATTGAGAGCCTACGTACTTTCAGTCCGGAAACACAACGCACTGCTGAAGTCGTTGAAATTATTAATATTTTACCAGCCAGAGAATACCCCTTAACCAATGCAAGTCGTAAACTGTTTAAAAGTAATTTCCAGCAGGCTTTTGATGTTGATCACCGGCAATGCCCGATCTATAAAGACATCAGCAAAGGGTTAACCACAGCAGGTGCAGAATATTATCTGCCGCTTTTTTTTGAAAGGACACAAACACTCTTTGATTATTTACCACAAAGCACTCACCTCATCACTACCGATGCTGTACATGAAACCGCAACAAATTTTTGGAAAGGTACTACAGCACGTTTTGAAAATTATCGGGTTGATCCACAAAGACCACTGTTGCCACCAAAGGCAATTATGCAAACAGTAGAACAACTGTTTCAACGTATTAAAAGCTACACACAGACAATGCTCACCGAAACAGAACTACCGGTAAAGTCAGGTATAACAAATATGAGTGTTACCCCTCTGCCAGATCTGACTTTCAACGTAAAATCATCCAACCCTTATGAATCACTGACTGATTTTATCACTCCGGAAAAACGTATCTTGTTTGTTGCAGAAACTGCAGGTCGTCGCGAACAGTTGATGATTTCACTAAATGAAGCAGGATTATCACCGATTACTGTCAACAGCTGGGCGGACTTTATACAAAATACCGATCTACCTGTGGCAATCACTGTTGCACCTGTTGAAGATCCACTTTGGTGCGAAGAAGACAATATTGCCGTTATTACAGAGAGCCAGTTGTTTGGTTCTCAGGTTATGCAGAGAAGGCGACGAGGGAAGAAAACACAACAGAATGATCAGATTATTCGCAACCTTAATGAACTGAAGGTTGGCTCACCGATTGTCCATTTACAGCATGGTGTAGGTCGTTATGCTGGTCTGCAAACAATACATCTCGATGGTCAGTCACAAGAATTTTTGGTTCTGAAATATATGCATGATACCAAACTATATGTTCCTGTAGCTCATCTTCATCTTATTGCTTCTTATACCGGGGTGAGTGATGCAGCAGCGCCTCTGCACAAATTAGGTAATGATCAGTGGAGCAAAATTTGTAAAAAAGCAGCAGCAAAAGCATATGATGTTGCAGCAGAGTTACTGGATATTTATGCCAAACGAAAAAAGGTACAGGGAGAGGCCTTTACCTGGTCAGAAGCGGACTATCGTACATTTGCCAATGAATTCCCTTTTGAAGTAACGCCTGATCAGCAGTCAGCAATTGAAGTCGTACTTGAAGATATGTCTAAAGAGCAACCAATGGATCGTCTGATTTGTGGAGATGTGGGTTTTGGCAAAACAGAGGTGGCTATGCGTGCTGCGTTTGCAGCTGTCAGTCATCAAAAACAGGTGGCTATACTGGCACCAACAACGCTGCTTGCACAGCAACATTTTGAGACATTCAGCGATCGTTTTGCTGACTGGCCGATTAAAGTTGAAGTTTTATCCCGCTTTAAAACAGCAAAACAGACCTCCATCATAAAAGATGAATTAATCAAAGGCAACATCGATATTATTATTGGTACGCATAAATTATTAAATGAAATTGTCAAATTTAAAGATTTAGGGTTGCTGATTGTTGATGAAGAGCACCGTTTTGGTGTTCGCCAGAAAGAAAAAATGAAATCACTCAGAGCGCAACTTAATATCTTAACGCTCACTGCAACACCTATTCCCCGCACTCTGAATATGGCAATGTCTTCTATCCGAGATTTATCTATAATCAGCACACCGCCTGCAAAACGTCTTTCAATTAAAACTTTTATTCACAAACATAGCAAGCCGTTGATAAAAGAAGCTATTTCAAGGGAATTACTACGTGGAGGACAGGTCTATTACCTGCACAACGATGTAAAAACAATTGAGCGGGCTGCTGCCGATATACAAACGCTCATACCAGAAGCCCGGATAGCAGTAGGTCACGGACAAATGCGTGAGCGTGAGCTTGAGTCTGTAATGCGTGATTTCTATCATAAACATACAAACGTTTTAGTCTGTACAACCATTATAGAAACCGGTATTGATATTCCCAATGCCAATACGATTATTATCCATCGGGCTGATAAGTTTGGTTTGGCGCAATTACATCAGCTGCGCGGTCGGGTCGGGCGCTCTCACCATCAGGCCTATGCCTATCTTCTCATACCTGATGAACAAGCAATAACCGCTGATGCAGAAAAACGTCTTAACGTAATTGAATCAACCACCGAACTCGGTTCCGGATTTATTTTAGCCACCCATGATCTTGAAATACGCGGAGTGGGTGAGTTGCTCGGAGAAGAACAGTCAGGACAGATTAGTAATATCGGGTTTTCTGTTTATATGGATATGCTGGAAAAAGCTGTAAAGTCTTTAGAAAAAGGAGAAACACCGCAGACAGATCAGTCCTTTACAGGTGAAGCTGAAATTAATTTGCACTTACCGGCATTAATTCCTGCCAGCTACATTGATAGCCCACATACACGACTTGTACTGTATAAGCGTATTGCCTCTTGTGATAATAACGAAGCATTAAAAGAGTTACAGGTGGAAATAACCGACCGTTTTGGTTTATTACCTGAAGAGGTAAAATCGTTATTTAGGATAACGACCATGAAGCTCAAAGCAAATGTGTTGGGTATAGAAAAGATAGAAGCAAACACCACCAGAGGCAAACTTACTTTTTCTTCAAAGACACAGATTAATCCTGATAAAATTATCACCATGATTCAGTCGCAACCTGATGTTTATCAACTGGATGGTTCTACAGTATTGCGTTACTGTGTAGACATGGGTAAACCCGAACAACGTTTTTTATATGTAGAAAAATTGCTTAATCAGCTGGCAGGTTAAAACAAATATCTGGATTATATTACATCACTACCGTTGCTTAATATTTATGTTGTTATAGCTTACACAGAGGATGATTTTTTCAAGGCTATTGACAGGAAGTTTGCTATATATAATCGTTTTCTCATTAATATGAGAGCTACTGCTGCTATGGATTTGCGCTTAATACTTCCATTAAAGCAGATAGCCCTCATTGTTAAGAGACAACCCTGTCAGGCAAGATAATACATTAAGCTACCTCTTCAGTTCTCTGTTTTTTCATTCGGTTTATTTAATTTATACTCTGATCTAAACCTCAGTTTCCTGAAATACTCGTCTAGCACGAATTATGTTATGATCCGTATCTTCATCATCAGAAAAATCTGAAATTTCATACTCGACAGAACTCCTCTGTTGTGCAGATACTTCAGAACCTCTTGGTGATTCCTCTGGGGGCACAGCATATATATCCGAAATTTGAGATTCCCCGGAATTTCTCTGTTGTGCAGATACCCTATAACTCTTTGGTGATTCCTCTAGGGGCGGCGAATTATATATATGCGAAAGTTGAGATCCCCTGGAGTTTCTCTGTTGTGCAAATACTTCAGAACCTCTTGGTGACTCCTCTGGGGGCACAGCATATACATTCGAAAATTGAGATCCCCCAGAATTTCTCTGTTGTGCAAATACTCCAGAACCTCTTGGTGATGTATATTCATCATATATATCTGTGAATTTAAATTCCTCAGAGCTTCTCTGCTGTGCAAATACCCCAGAATTTTTTGGTGATACCTTTGGTGGTGGCAAATCATCGTACACATCTATAACTGTTACTTTGGATGGCTTCATCTTATGTTTACCATTATCGTCACTAAATTTGTAATAGGACGTAAAGCTACTCTGACCATTGTTGTTATTAACATTATCAGCGCCAACAGTTAACTGACCCGGATTCTCAGGGTCACCGACAGATTCGTAACAAACAACTGCACATTCTGAGTCTAATGCCAATAACTTATCGGGACTTTCAATAGCAATATATTCACCATCTTCTTGTTGTTTTGTTAAATTTGCAACTAAAGAATATTGGCTACCGCTATGTTGTGACGGCAATCCTGTACTTTTACATATAATATATTCATCGCTATCCACAGCTTTTTGAAAAAAATATTTTCCTGTTGTACTTGGCACTAAATAACATATAGAATCAGCATTTTTATTTACCCTAGTGCTTTTTTTCCGAGAAGGAAGAGCGGGTATTCCGACAGACTCTTTCGTGTAACGATTACTAGAGTGAAAAGGCAATTGATGGAGATTCTCTTTCTTTTCCTGATTATCGGAGCTATTCAAATAACACTTATCTTTAAAAAATCTGCAAGTGCAACCAGCAAGGAAGCTCCCTACAAATACAACAGGAACAACAGCTAACATAGCAAACACCTCATTACCTGGTGATTGTTG
>JAPORK010000366.1 GCA_026710285.1 Endozoicomonadaceae bacterium
ATCTTGTTTGCCAGGACAAAATGATTTGGTACGTTATGGAGCAAAATATTTATAGGATGTCCAATATACTTTATACTTATAAGACTATCACTACTCGCTGGTATATTATGCTTCGTGTATCCTTTGAAATTAGTCGTGGATCCTCTTGGCTTGCACTTCCAAGTAGAAGGGTAATTTAATACTGGAAGCAGTTTGCATGTATCGCTATCAATATAGCACCCGGGATAACTATTATATACACTGTAATCAGTGGCAGGTGAGTATCCGGTCACGCCTATGTCACGTTCATAACTATCTATATTAGCTGGATTTTCATAATCTAAAGCTCTATAAACATTACCCATGACAGTTCGTATTTTTTCTGTCTGCCTAGTTTCAAAAACTCGTCCATACGGATAATCGGGATCAGGTGGCGTATTAAATGGAAAATACTCTGTTACGTTATTATCAATATTAATTGTATAAATTTTGATTGGAGTCAGCGTTGGATCTGCAAATTTAGGATCTCCTGCATGATCAATAGCAAGTTTTGCCACTTTGTCTACTACGACATCTACTGGTTTTACAAGCGCAGACAGTTCATCATATTTTTTTTTATTTTCCTCCATACGTTTTGTCACTGTATTAAAATATGCATCACTGTTTGTGAATAGATCTGACAAGGTCATTGCAAGATATAAACCGACTTCAATATGATTACTCAACATACTTAATTTATCGCTGACAACAGATTGTGCAGATAATTTCGTTTGTGCAACACTTTGTAATAAAGGTTTAGATTGATAAGAATTAGCAGAGTGAACTGAATCAAAACGGTTGATCTTCATAGGACAATTCTCCAAAACTTATAACTTTCAATGTGTGGTAACTCTGATTAAAAGGGCATTATACACTTCTGATTTGTTATGCTCGCACAGCAAGACGATACCTTGCTTTTAGCTCACAAACCGGTAATCCTGAGTTTGTTTACCGTGTATTTAATTTGGGTACCAGAATATTTTTTATATGACGTATTTCGTTGGTTAGCTCATATGTTGTGCAAAAGAGCTGACGACGGTTTTAAAATTTGATATGAGACCGGAAACAAGTTCTGATACTACCTGAATATTACTGACCTGCGCTTTAAGTTCTGCTGTATCTGTATCTTTCAGTGCATTCAGGGAAAACATTTTTTTCCTGGCATCATTAACTATTGCTCTTAACTCACTTAACTTTAGTGCTGTACTCACATCTCTTAGTTGGGCTAGTGTAAGCGTACTTGATGGCTGTAAATGCTTAACAAGATCAATAATTTTTTGTAATTCATCATCAATTATCAGATAATTTTTCGGTGTTGCGGAGATGTAATCAACAGGATAATCTCTTACATTATAATCATATACATCTTTTGTTGTAACAATATTTTTCATTACAGTTATACTTGGATCAAATGCTCTTTTTCCTGGATAAGAGCTTGTTTCTTGTTTTATAGTTGTAAACTGACTCTCTATCTCCGCAAAAGATTTGCCCTCTTTAAATAACTCTGTTTCGTAACATTTCATATGATTCTCAAAACCTGACGGTAACCAGTTATGAGATGATAATAAAGTTTTCAGTTGCTTTATTTTATCGTAGTTAACAAAGTGCCTCGTATCTACATCTAGAGGCAGAAATGGATTTGAGTAATAATCACCACAGGTATTCTTGACTTGGATAAGTTTGGAATCACCAAAATCGTCTATCGTAAATAGTTTATATTTTCCCTGATTATGCGGATACCCGGGTGGATGCCACTTAGAAGTCTGAAAATTGTGCCAGCCACCGAAGATTTGAACTGCCTGCTCAGCAACCGCGTTACTATACTCTGTTGACATACCGGCCATTATACCAACTAACCAAGTCATCTTTATTTGATAATCTCCATTAAACACAGGTACCTGAATACTTGCTAAAGCTGGTATTTTATATGGAAAATATGTTTCAAAAGATAATGTTGTTTTTCTTAAACTGGTTGTAGGATCTGCAAATTTAAGATCTCCTGCATGGTCAATAGCCAAATTTGCCATTTTGTCTACTACTTCATCTGCTGGTTTTACAAGCGCAGACAGTTCATCATATTTTTTTTTACTTTCCCTCAGACGTTTTGTTACTGTATTGAAAGATACATTAATTTTTGAAAACACATGTGACAGAATCATTGCAAGATATGAAAGACCATCAATCGGATTACTGTTTGAGCTGTGTAACGAAGTACCAGCAATATTTTGTCCATGTAAATTTGTCTGTGTAATACCTCTTAACAAAGGTTTAGATTGATAAGAATTAGTAGAGTGAACGGTGTTAACACTAGCAGTCTTCATTACATACTCCCCTGAATTTTTTCTGCTGCATTTTTTTGATTTGTTGCTGCCGTTAATGTGTAAATCATAAAAATAACGATTTTATCAACGCTGCAAACATCCGGCTGTTTTTGGTTATTGTTGATGCGCTTCTGGCTGCATTTGCAATTTTTATATTGCTGATTTTGGCAGACAAAACAGAGAAGCATTATATCCGGTTTGCTGATTATTTTATGAATTATTTTTAAAACGACAAATGAAGTTTAAATAACATGAATTAGATTTTTTTGCTTCGATTAAATTTATTTAAGGTATATGAAAAAATTAACACACTAAAATTACGCCAGTCAACAAAATATTTACTATTTGCGCAAAAAAAATAAACTGGCTGTTGCACTTATTTTAAGTTTTAAGCTATTCTCTCTTACTGTTAAACTGTCGATCCGGATAAACAGCGACAAAATGAGAGTCAGCTTTTTTGACAGCCCGGTTTTTTTATTGTAACGTCGTGACTACTGTTCAACATTGAAGGTTATTTATTTAAACTAATGTCTTATCACTACTTACTCCAGTTAACCGATCCGCATATCTGTAAAGCCGCTACCGGAGTGCTTAATGGTATCAATGTTCGCAAAAGCTTTACAGCTGTACTCCGGCAGGCGCTTAGTGAATCTTCTCCTGACTATATTATGTTAACCGGTGACATTAGCGATGATGGTTTAAGAGAAGGCTATCACTGGCTTTGCAAAACCATGGACGAAACCGGCATTAAGTGGTCCTGGTTACCGGGCAATCATGATAACGCTGCTTTCATGGCTGATCGTTTTGTCAGAGAGGTACATTTAGGTCACTGGCGCCTGTTACAACTTAACAGCAAGTGTCCGGGATACGCTCACGGCGTGTTAACTGAAGACGAACTGGCTTTTTTACAGATGCAGTTACAAAAAGATCCGGTATCACCAGTGCTGATAATGGTGCACCATCCTGTCTGTGATATCGGCAGTGGTTTAGATAAAGAGCGTATTGACAGTGAGGCACTGTTCAGGCTAATCAGTGATTACCACTGTGTAAAAGCGGTTATTCATGGTCATATTCATCAGGTGTGGGAGAGTGACTATCACTCTATTCGCCTTTTAGGAACACCTTCAACCTGTGTGCAGTTTCTGCCCGGTTCTGCAACATTTTGTGTCGACAAAAAGCAAGGACCCGGTTACAGAATTTTTAAACTTTATGATAATAGTGAATTTACTACAGAAGTACGACGTCTGCAGAATCACCATTTTTTACCGCTGTAAACTTCTCCACTTTTTTGACTCGATGCTCTTTTCCTAACCTATTACCTCTTTTTTTACCCGCTCAGTTGCTGAAAATTAATCCAACTCCATCTAAATTAAAAAGAGGAAGCGTGGTACAGGAAACAAAATATGGAAAATCTTGACGACTCAAACTGGTATGACTCCAACCGTGAAATCAGAAAAAAAGAATCTCTGAAAGTAAAATCAAAACAGCGTAAAACCAAAATGATCCAAAGCGGAATTGATGACTATTTTAACATGCAACACAAAGTATCAAACCACCCTGATGAACCCGATGATGAAGAGACAGAATCTACAGATCACTATCAATAGACTCATATTTTACCCATAGTGTTCAGACAAAAAAACACTCACTGCATTATAAACAGGCTGTGGTTGTTCGGCATGGATCCAGTGACCACAGTTGTTAATCATTTGGATGTGTGCACGGGGAAATAAAGCCAATGTTGCCGGCTGGTACTCCGGCACAAAATAATCGGAGTATTCCCCAGTTAAAAAAAGTACCGGATGAGGATAAGACTCTCCTTCAGGCGCTGCCAAAATAGCCGCATAATTTTCTATAATTGCATCAATATTCAGACACAGCTTAAAGGTATTGTCTGCGTTTCTACGGAGATTTTTCAATAAAAATCCACGAACCTCTTCACTATCTATATACTCTTTTAGCACTGTACCGGCTGCAGTTCGGCTGGTGATTTTAGTCAGTGATAATTTTTTTAAAGCCTGCAGGATATTTTCATGTGGGTCACCGCTACGGTATTGTTTATAATCAACCGGTGCAATATCTAGAATAATCAGCGCAGTAATCTGTTCAGGCGCCAACAGCCCTACCTGCATAGCCACTTTTCCACCCATAGAGTGTCCTAAAAGGCAAACCGGTGCCTGTGCATTTTTGTCAATATAGGCAAGAATATCTTCTGCCATGTCAGCATAGTTCATGGTTTCGGCATGAAAAGAGTCACCATGATTACGCAAATCCACAAGATGCACTCGGTATTTTTTTGCAAGGGCTCTACCGAGTGTTCCCAGGTTATCATGAGAGCCAAATAAACCGTGTAGCAAAATTAAATTTTGACCTGTGTCGCCATAAGTAATGGCATTGAGTTGTGATTGCATAGAGACCTGCTATATAATTGAGTTACGCAAAGAATCCGAATAACTAATTTGTAATGCATTTGTTGACTAACAAAGCATCTGCACCAATAGTCTGCTACAGATTAACTCAACAAGCAAAGCAGATTTATTTAGCCATGTAAACCAATTAACTGCAACCGACCTAAAATTTCTCCACTTAAAGTTCGCAATCTGGTATAGTTGTAATACGCTTTTCATCACACAGCAAAAATAAGGAGTACTTAATGCCTAGTGGAACGCTTGCCCTGCGCACGGTTGCAATGCCGAAAGATACCAATCCGAACGGAGATATTTTTGGTGGCTGGTTGATCTCTCAAATGGATCTTGCTGCATCTACCTGTGCAAAGCAAGCATGCTATTGCAGAGTAGCAACCGTTGCAATGGATTCAATTAGTTTTTTACAGCCTGTATCAGTAGGAGATATCCTCTGTTTCTATACAGAGCTCCTGTCAACCGGACGCAGCTCAATGAAAATACGCATAGAAGCATGGAAAATCTCTTTGAAACGTAAAGACGAACAGCGCATCAAAGTAACCGAAGGTGTGTTTACTTTTGTTGCTCTTGACGATGCAGGAAAGTCTAAACCTGTATTCAGTTCTGAAACAAAATAAGTCCCTGTGTACTTTGGTCTTTTGATGTTTTGTCATTTTTTTGCAGGGAATTTTTTGCATAAAAGTTGCAGACCCAACTGCCCGCAAGAC
>JAPORK010000308.1:0-2007 GCA_026710285.1 Endozoicomonadaceae bacterium
TCACTATCATGAAAAGGTTGCATAACCTCATCATAACTATAGGGTGGTGAATTTAGCGAACGATTAATAATCATGTAGGGAGTAAATTTATTAGAATTTACTAGTATAATACCTATGTCATCTTTACCCACAACTATTGTTGCACCCTCTTCTGTTGAAGGGAATAAATCATATAAACTAACGACACCTTTTTCTGCAGTTGTAGAGTGTATATCCAGAGAAGTCATTAAATCTTTAAAAGCATTTCGGTAAGCAGCAGAGGGAAATTCTGCTTGTGTATTGATAAATTCATCGAATACAGTATCTGACACCGGATTATCACGAAGAGTAGCAGCGCAACTGGCTATTGTTATCCCTCTATACATATGCTCATCGTCACCCACCGAGGATTCTTTCATACCGTTATCAGTAGTGATATCCGGAGAGTGACTATCACGATTTGTGGCAAAAACTTCAATATCCTGATCCAACTGTCGATTTTCTACCTGATTCATTGATTGATCTGTATTTTCAAAATTAAGACTTTCATATCGTGGCGGGCTTTCTTCAAGCATAGATGCCGTTTCTGCAACACGTCCGGCAGAAGATACTTCATTTGTGAGTCCAGCCATCATTTGTTCTGCCGGATAATAGTAATTATAAATTTGTGGTATTATTACCATCGTTGACATAACAACAGTGATGAACTGCAAAGCACCTACAACAGATGTAGCAATATTTAGTCCTTTTTCATCAAAAGCAATATCAATACCAGATAAAGTGGCAGAAACGAGCATAAATCCAAAATAACCCTGTATCCCTTCTAGCATCCCGCAGATGACCATAGCCGGGATTACGGTAACAAAACTTGCCGCACACATGAGAATTGTTCCTACTATCAGCCCTGGGACATGATTAAAAGATTTTATAGCACCAAACCCAAATGTACCTATATACCGCAAAACCCGAAATGCTGTCATGGTTCTTTTGGATATGTTACCTGAAGGGTCTGTTTTCATTATCGGATTGTTGCTGGCAAAGGCATATCCGTTACCCACTGGATCTTCACTGACAAAATAACGTTGTTGTGGATTATACGTACGATGACCTGAACCCAAAAATTGCCATCCAGTGGAAGGATCAGTACGCTGACCGTCAAAGCCAAAAAAATTTTTAACCTTCAGCACAGCAGAAACTGGTTGATTATGCCAGACCATACCATAGGGACTATAAACATTACGCTGAGCTAATTGATATGGATGAAGGTTATCTCTGGTTTTTTTTGTTAAAATTCCGACAATATCGTGTTTATAATTTTGCTCTGTATATTCATGCAATATATTATCGATGGTTCTGGCTACTCCATAATAACCGACAATGTGACTTTCACTGGCTGTAGTAATTACTTTTTCATTAATTAGTTTATTGCCACTATAAAAGAGATAATATCGTCCGGAAGCATTTTCTTCCAGTCTTTCAAGACCGCTACCATCATAAACATACTGACTCTGTTCTCCGTTTGGCTTAATTACACGAGTAATCTGACTGAAAATATTATAGGTTATCTGATTACCTTCTCCGTCGATGGTCATATTACCTGTATTATCATAATAAAGATGCTGAATAACCGGTGTCTGTTGATTCCACTGTGTCTCTGTTTGTTGTAAACGTAAAGGCACTTTTATATTATTATAATCATGAGTAACTGTTTTCTTTAATGTCTGTTGTGTTGCTGTATTTTGTAATACTTCTTTTACCTGTGACAATCTGTTTAAAGGTGTAAAAGTATAACTTTGACTTGTAATAACAGGTGCTTTGCTCAGACCAGATCCGGTAAAGGCAGTATCCCGGGGGCACAACGGAAGACCGGAAGAACCATTGCAATGCATACTGACTAAATTATCAAGCCGATCATACTGATAATTTAAAACAGCTTCCTGATGATTTTCTGCCTGTTGGCGTAATGTCACAATATTATTATCCGGGCTGTAACCAAACTGCCAGCGGGATAATAATTGCTTGTTCAGC
>JAPORK010000308.1:2017-5465 GCA_026710285.1 Endozoicomonadaceae bacterium
ATCGATGCAGTAACAAAACAGATCGCGGTGTACTCATTACTAGTAAAGAGAGAAAATAACATCAAGCTTATGATCCCAGTTATCATAGTGAATAATCCGTTGCATGCCACTACCATAGTGAATAGCACTTATACGTGAAAATGCATCATAGTCTTGTGTATAAAGTATTTGAGTATTTCCCTGTCGGGGCTGATAAAATACGGCAGCAATACGTCCAAATGTATCATACTCCGCATGTGCAATATCACCACTAATATCAGTGCTACTAACAATACGCCGGTCATTGTCGTAATAATGTGATAGCTGATAATCAGGATAACTGTTTGTTCCTGTATGCTTTTCCTGCTCCATCAAACCATCAATACTATACTTCCATGTTGTTATACCAGTCACATCCTGCTTTTTTATTGGTTTAGCTGTCGTATGATCATAGTCAGTTTGTAGTGATAATTTTCCATCAATATACTTTGCAACAGGTAGTCCCACCGTATTATATTTCCATGAGAACTGGTGTCCACCAGGTGTAATAGCTGTAGAGAGTTGTCCCGCTGCTGTATAGGTAAATGTGGTTTTTTTACCGTCTTCACCAGATTTATACATCAACTGACCTACGTTATTATAACCTGCTGATGATAAAAGATAACGTCCTCCTCTGGCAGGTAATGCCCAACGTTCAGTCACTTTTCCAATCAAATTGTACACAAGTTGCATATGATTACCGACAGGATCAGTAATGTCATCCAAATGTCCGAGTTCATCATAATGTTTACGCACAATCCTGCCCACAACATCTTCTGTCATAACAGGACGTCCCCAACCATCGTAAGTTATCGTTTCTGTTTTTGCTTTATTTGCTGCCATTTTTCTGAAGCTACACATTGCTTTTATTGAAGGCAGTGGTGCTGAAGAAGCAGGCAGGATACGCTTTTTTATCGGTTTATCCAGTAAGTTGCCCTGTACAATATAAATCGGTGAGCGTTCACCCTGACTGCTTTGCTGATAGCTGATCATACAACGTTCAGGATTATCATACAACTGAAAGGTCTTTTCTCCATTAGGCAAATTAATATGGATAATACGCCCCATATCATCATAATCTTTGGTTGTTTTTAGTGCATACGGTTTACCGGCGACACCTGATATATAATTTTTTTGTTCAGTTACACGACCATGACTATCATATTGCAGTGTTTTTTTAAGCTGCCAGTGTCCGGGCATAGCTTCCCCTGATGGTGATATCATCTCATTAAAACGCATCAGTTCACGCCCTGCATTATCAAAAACAATCTTTTGTTGTAATCCGTTAACTCTGGTTACAATAAAATGATTATTCCCAGGAGACAGCACATATTGATAGTGTAAGGTTGCAGCAAAAGTGCTACTTTTATCCAGATCGGTGCGAATGAGCCGACTCATTGTATCGTAATAATAATCTCTGCTTTTGAGACCGCCTGCACCTGTTTTCCTAAGCACCTGACTGGTAAACAGACTAATAACAGTAGAGGAAATCTGTTGCTGTTTTCCGGTGTTCAATTCAATACTAACATTAGTAGTGAGGGTATGATTTTTTAGATCCTGAGTATAATTGTAATTATGTATAATTGCATGTGATGCAGTAGCTGTATCTGTAAGAATCGTTTTCTTTAGTAAACCGTAAGTTAGTATATTAGTCTGGTCTTCATAATAGTGATGCTGGATTATGATATGCTGATGACCTGATTTATTTACCTGGTGATCCAATATTAATATATAGCCATTGTCATGTAAATTATTCTGTTTGCGATAAAAATTATGCGCAATTTTGGGTTGCAGTGGTTGTGTTTTTATGGCAGTAGGGGCAGGATATAATATAACATATTCTGGTAGTGTACTAAAAGACCAGTTATCAGGTTCAGCAGGGCACGCATTGTCACCTGTTACCGGGCAATAATGTGTGAGTGTAACACGACCATAAGCATCTTTACTGCGTACGACCTGCCCTGAACTATTATACTCTCTGGTAACAGTCACAGTGGCAGGTAGACCGGAAGAACCACCCCATACGTGGGTAACTGTTTTTAATGGCAAACTATAAGTAGCAGGAAGATCTGTAAAACGGGTCTGTGAACAACCATTAGGTATTTTTGTATTACAAAAAAAATTCTCTGTTTCTGACAGTGTTTTTCCTGTATGATTGCTAATCAGTTTATCATTAATAAGCAGGTGATATTTATTATAAGTATGTATTTCTTTTGTTAAACCATTGTCGGTAATAGTACGGTACGAATAATCAGCAGGTGATTCAAACAGAATATCCCTTTTGCTGTTTGTTACAGTAGTCAACCCTGAGTTAAAGCCAAGATAATTGTGACCATTGATATTAGCATGAGCATAAGAATAACAAATTTTCATTGCTGGTTGCCCAAGACCCGGGTCTGTTTCTTCAGCTGTAACAACACATAAAGAATGAAAACGACCGGAAAATGGTGCAGGAAATTTCATAGCATCAGTACAATTAAATGTAAACTTTCTTTCTAATCCGGAAGAGTATACAGCCCGGGTCAAAAGATAACTTTTGTAATTTAGATTAATGAACTGATCTTCAGATTGATGCCCTGAAAGAAAAATCAATTTATCCGGCTTATTATTATGATTTTTAATGCGCATTATTGCTGGTTTACCATCACTTTTGTGACTAATAATATCCAGATACCCCTGACTTCTATTAATACTTATTTTGTTGCCTTCATCATCGATAACTGACTGTAATAAATGTGTTCCTTTGTGATAAACAAAGTTAACCCCCCATCCATTTTGCTGCTCCAGTCGGGTTTCATAACCATCGTGTGACAATATTTCTCTTAAACCACTGGCATAAGTAATCATAAAGTGTTTATTTTTATTTCCAGTAATTTTCATATCATACAACTTATGATAAAGAGGCTGCCAGTGATCTTGTTCAGTTTGATGCAACCAAAAGCTTTGTCCGTTTGATGTTATTAACTGATCTGTTTTGCGATTAAAATGGGTGAGATTCCAACTCCATCCTCTACCCATTTCATCGAGATCTGTAAAAGTATTACTTCTATAATTAATTTTTAAATTAATATTTGGACCATGACCTGTATTACTTAATAAACCACCCACTTTAAAGTTAAGCATCAGTATACCTGTACGGGGATCTACTGTGATATCCAGTGATTTTTGAAAATTAAAAGCATTTGACCATAGCTCTTCATTATTGTCAGAAGAAGCAGAAACTTGCTGTTTAGCATTTTTGCTCTTTAAAGTAGGTCGTGAAGAATCAGGCTTGATTATTGTGTGAGCGGATGATAGATGTGAATTTATTATCGCTGAACTGATTTGCTCAAAAGAAAAGAATATTATTATAAAAACCAGAATAATAGAAAAAACAACTATTTTATTCTTAAAGATTGTTATATTTTTAAAAAACAGTTTATCCTTTTCC
>JAPORK010000230.1 GCA_026710285.1 Endozoicomonadaceae bacterium
AAAATATGTTAGTACAACTAACCGGCAGTGAAGTTATAACAGGTTAAATGAAAATTAATATTGATTCATCTGGATTCCATTGATTGTAAAGGGTATTTTTTTACAACAGGATAAAAAATAAATTCTTTTAAAGTCAAAAGCTTACAAAAAATTCCCAAAGTATTGTTATAAAAAAGATTAAAATTTTAAAACCAGTTTTATCTGGAATCATAATAAAATCGTATACCAAAAGAGATACTTCTTTTATTTAGTCAGTTACAAATTACATAAAAGTGATAAACTTCTTTTAAAAGAAAATCACTCAGTTATACTCTGTTTTTTAGAAAATTATGATTATGGTTGGATTTTAGTGCGTTTTCTGTTGTATTCTTTTAAGTTTGATCGTTTGATACCCCCATTAAGAATGGAGAAGCTAATGAAAGATGTTTGGAAAAAACTGGCAGGTACCGGTATTGTAGCTGCCTGTGTCTCTTTTAGCCTGATAATTTCTGATATCTGTGCAGGTCAGACAGCTGATGCTCTGCAAGAAAAGCAGTATACTGGTATTCAGTATGAGCGGCTTGCCATAGTAGAAAAGGAGCAAGTTCTTGCAAATTCACAACGTAATAAAGAGTACACAGAAGCAGCAATTAAAGAGTATCAGCCCAAACTGAAAAAGCTTGCTGAAAGACGTGATATTCTCAATCTTAATAAAAACAAGCTTGAAAAATCATCATTAATAATGACTGCAGAAGAGCGCACTAAAGAAGAGGCTGCACTCCAGAAAGAAGAAAGCGCTATAATCGACGCACTGAATCAATTGAGGGCAAAAAAGAAACAGGAAGATGAACAAATGTTTGAGCATCTTGAATTGTATTTTGACCAGGCTGTTAAAAGAGTATCTGAAGCGAAAAAATTATCGCTTGTCATTAACAAGCATGCATTATTTTATTATAAAGATGTTCTGGATATCACAGCAGAAGTTACCCGGGAGTTTGATCATCTTATTAAAAAGGCAGAGACAAAACATTCACAGCAAAACAACAGCTCTGCAGAAAATGATAAGCCTGAAAAAGCAAAACCGTAAGATGAATTTTAATTGGTCAACAAAATCAGGATTGTGCGTTCTAAGAATAAATATTAATGAAATAAATGAGCAAAAAGATGCCAGAACGAAGCTTCACATTGTCAGAGCTTGCTAAAATCTTGGAAACAAAGTTGCAAGGTTCAGAAGACACTGTAATAAAAAAATTAACCACACTGAAAAGTGCAACGCCTGATAGCCTGAGCTTCATGACAAACCCTGTTTACAAAAAACAGCTTGATACAACAAAAGCAGGTGCAGTTATTTTATCTCCGGAGATGGCTGAAACTTATTCCGGCAATGCATTAATACATGAGCAACCTTATGTAATTTTTGCTAAAGCAACGCATCTGTTTGATAAAAAACCAGAAAAGAGTCCAGGTATTGCATCCTCTGCCCATGTTGCTGACGATGCTTACATCCATCCTGATGCAGAGATTGGACCCGGTGCTATTATTGAATCTGGCTCACATATTGCTGAAAATAGTGTGATTGGACCTGGAACATTCATTGGCAGAGATGCAAAAATAGGTGTCGGTACAATAATTAAAAGTAATGTTAATGTCTGTCATAGTAGCATTATTGGTGATTACTGTACTATTCATGAAGGTGTTGTTATTGGATCTGACGGGTTTGGTTTTGCTCATAATGGAAAAAGCTGGGTTAAAATTGCACAATTAGGTCGTGCTGTTATTGGCAATTATGTTGAAATTGGTGCAAACACAACGATTGACAGGGGAACATTAGAGGATACAGTTATTGAAGATCATGTTATTCTTGATAATCAAATACAAATTGCACACAATGTAAAAATAGGTGAAAATACAGCGATTGCTGCAAATACAGGAATTGCGGGTAGCACTACGATAGGAGCAGGCTGTATTATCGGTGGTGGAGCAGGTATCAACGGTCATCTTAAGATTGCCGATCACGTAAAACTATCAGGCATGGCCGCTGTTACAAAGTCTATTGATGTGGCTAACAGCGAATGGTCACCTGGCATTATAAAAAGCTCTCCTTTGCAAAGCTGGCGCAAGAGTATAGCCAGATTTAATAGTCTGGATGATTTATTTAAACGGGTAAAAAAACTTGAGTATCAGGTTAGCACCACAGATACGGACAATAAAAATATTCACAAGGTTCAACCCTTTTTTATTGAAGGCTGTAGAGAATTAAAACCAATGCATATTGAGGATATTAAGAAATTACTTCCACAACGTTACCCCTTCCTTTTGGTTGACAGGGTCGTTGAAGTTGATTTGCAAAAGCAATCAATTGTCGGATACAAAAATGTTTCTGCAAATGAAAATTTTTTCAACGGACATTTTCCGGGACAACCAATTATGCCCGGCGTGCTGATCATTGAGGCAATGGCACAGGCTGCCGGAATCTTAGGATTTAGCATTGAAGGAAAAAAAGAAGGTGATTTATACCTGTTTGCCGGAGCAGATAAAGTAAAATTCAGGCAACCTGTTGTTCCTGGTGACTGCTTAGAGCTTAAGGCACAACTACTCACCAAAAAAAGACACATTAGTAAATTTGCTTGCCAGGCGCTGGTTAATGGAAAGCTAGCCTGTTCAGCGGAAGTAACCTGCGCCAAGAAGGAAATATAGTTTTGATTGATCCAAGGGCTATTGTTCATCCGGATGCCAAAATAGCTGATGATGTATGGGTAGGTCCGTTTGCAGTGATTGAAGAAAATGTGGAGATTGGTAGTGGTTCAAAAATATATGCTCATACGATTATAAAAGGTCCAACCATCATAGGGAAAAATAATAAAATTTTTCAGTTTGCTTCTGTTGGCGAGGATTGCCAAGATCTGAAATATGCTGGAGAAGCAACGTGGCTTAAAATCGGTGACAATAATACCATAAGAGAAGGTTGTACAATACATCGCGGTACGGTGCAGGATAATGGAGAAACCGTGATTGGTAACAATAATCTGCTCATGGCTTACGTCCATGTTGCACATGACTGCATTATTGGGAACCACTGTATTTTGTCTAATAATGCTGCACTTGCCGGACATGTCAAACTGGGTGATTCGGTTTTGTTAGGTGGTTTTGCTGTCGTACACCAGTTTTGTCAGATAGGTTCGTACAGTATGATGCGCGGTATGTCTGCACTGTTTATGGATCTTCCGGCGTATGTGATGGCATCCGGAAGTCCTGCAAAAGCTTCCGGAATGAATTTTGAGGGTATGCGCCGTCAGGGGTGGTCTTCAGAAAAAATTAACCTGTTAAGAAAAGCGTATAAAACCGTCTATCGCAGTGGGCTTATGGTCAGTGATGCTCTGCTCATTTTAAATAAAATGGCTAAAGATTCATCGGAAATAAAATTATTTGCTGAAAGCATCAAAAATTCAAAACGGGGTATTATTCGTTAAATGATGCCTGCTGAAACAATCACTTTTGCGATGGTTGTTGGAGAAATGTCAGGAGATATTTTAGGCGCAGAACTGATAAAAGCGCTGCGTCACTATTATCCTGATGCCGGTTTTACCGGAATCGGTGGTCCACATATGATCGCTGAAGGCTTTAAAACACTCTACCCCATGGAAAGACTGTCGGTTATGGGTATCTTTGAAGTATTTGGTCGTATCAGTGAACTGATTAAAATACGCCGTTCGCTGTACAAAAAATTTTCAACGGAGAAACCCGTTGCTTTTATTGGTATTGATGCACCTGATTTTAATCTCGGTCTTGAAGCTAAACTAAAAAAAGCTGCAGTCACCACATTTCACTATGTTAGCCCTTCTGTATGGGCATGGCGGGAGAAACGAATTTTTAAAATACGTGATGCCGTCAATCATATGCTGTTGATTTTACCATTTGAGCAGGCAATTTATAAAAAACATAACATCGCCAGCACTTTCACAGGACATCCGCTGGCAGATAAAATTCCATTAAAGCCAAACGTAACTGCCGCTAAGTGTGCACTCGGTTATGCACCTGACGATATTGTAGTCGCTTTGCTTCCGGGCAGCCGCGAACAGGAAATAAACCGGTTGGCGCCGCTGTTTCTCGAAGCTGCAAAAAAAATGTCACTCAAAAAGCCGGGTTTACATTTTATAGTTCCTGCTGCGAATCAACACAGATACCAGCAATTACAAAAAGTATTAGTTGATTTTTCTGATCTGAGGGTTAAATTAACACAAGGAAACTCTTATGAGGTTATGGAAGCAGCGGATGTTTTATTGCTCGCTTCAGGAACCGTTGCATTAGAAGGAATGCTGTATAAAAAACCCATGGTTGTCAGTTACAAGCTCCCGTGGATAACCTGGAAGATCGCTAACTATCTGGTGAAAACACCCTGGTGTTCACTGCCTAATATTTTAGCGCAAAAAACTATCATTCCTGAAATTCTTCAAGATGAAGCAACACCGCAACGCTTAGCTGATGAAACCCTGAAACAGTTGGAGCATCTTACAGAAGAGACAAAAAAAATTTTTTATCAGCTGCATCTTTGCCTTAAAAAAAATGCCGGTCTGTGTGCAGCAGAAGCAATTTATAATGTTATCCGGCAGCAAAACGGACAGACAGAATGATGAATTCATTTTTAATTAATACCACGCAGATGGACAAAATAGTAGCCGGTGTGGATGAAGCAGGCAGGGGACCGTTGTGCGGTCCAGTGGTTGCAGCTGCTGTTATTCTGAATCCACAAATACCCATTGAAGGGCTGAATGATTCAAAAAAGCTGACAGAAAAAAAACGTGAACATCTTGCAGAAATCATCAAACGTTCGTCGCTGGCATACAGCATTGGTGAAGCTTCTGTTGAAGAAATAGACCAGTTAAATATTCTTCAGGCAAGTTTACTGGCAATGCGGCGCGCTGTTGAAAAACTATCTGTACAACCAGATAAAGTCTTAGTTGATGGTAATCATTGCCCGCCTCTGCAGATTGCTTCTGCAGAAGCTATTATCAAAGGAGACAGTAAGGTCGATGCAATTGCTGCGGCTTCCATCCTTGCAAAAGTAACCCGTGATCATGGCATGTTATTGATGGATAAACAGTGGCCTCAGTATGGTATTGCCAAACACAAAGGCTATCCTACAAAATTACATTTGCAGGCATTAAAAACCCATGGACCGGCTCCGATTCATCGTCGTTCCTTCAGACCGGTACAGATTTTGTTATAAGACTCTGCTCATAATTTTTTCACAGATTATATTTTCAGGCTCTGACTTTTGCTTTGAAAGGTTTGTCTTTTGCCAAATATACCAACCTTTCAGGTATATAACCGCGGGCTGAGCTTGTCGAAGCCCGATTAACAACAAGCTTTCAGATCTTATGTCATTATGGTGATCCTACATTCCCGCGATCTCCATTTGGATTCCATAAATTAAACAGGCTGTTTTTCC
>JAPORK010000187.1 GCA_026710285.1 Endozoicomonadaceae bacterium
TCAAGTTTGAAAGCTGAACCAATTGACATAGATATATGATTACCTTGAGTTAACGGTACCTTAGTTGATGATTTTTCCGGGGCTGCATTTGATTTTATCGTTTTATGAAAAACTTCTACGCTTCACCGTTTTTTGTAGATTGTTTCTATTTCTTTTGCAGTACACATGAGATCATTACAGGTCAGATAAAGTATACCCGTACTAACCCGTCTTTGTTTGTAAAGATCTGGTGATCCCGGATTGTATCATCCACAATTAGAACTGCATCATCTGATTCTATTTGCCTAACAGAAGCTTTTTATGAAAACAGGCTATAGCATTGCTCTGCATAAACAGTTAAATTTTTGATTTTACAGAATATAAAATTTTAGTAGTCTTTATGGTGAACAATGATAGTAAAATTATTCACCGGTATAGCTTGTGTGAGTATAATGAAAGTAGCCATGTTCAACTGACTGGATAATTGTTTACAGGTCATTAAAGGTTTTTAATAAATATCAGCAAACTTATATTTTTCTCTGATATAGCATCATATTATTTGCGGGGATTACAATTAGCATATGAAGCAATCACTACGTATTGTATTTGCAGGCACACCTGATTTTGCCAAAGTGCACCTACAGGCAATTATTAATAGTCATCACAAGATTGTTGGGGTCTATACCCAACCAGATCGTCCGGCAGGTCGTGGCAGACAGCTCCAGTGTAGTCCGGTAAAAGAATTGGCAATAAAACATGAAATCCATGTCTTTCAGCCAGAAAGCTTAAAGCATGCTACCAGTCAGCAAGAACTTGCTCTGCTCAACCCTGATATTATTGTAGTTGTTGCATATGGTCTTATTCTGCCGGAAAAAGTACTCAGGATACCGCAATACGGTTGCATTAATGTTCATGCTTCACTGTTACCGGCCTGGAGAGGAGCTGCACCAGTGCAGCGTGCTATTATGGCGGGTGACAGTGAAAGCGGTATTACTATTATGCAGATGGATAAAGGGCTTGACACCGGAGACATGCTGCATAAAGCAAAAGTGTCTGTAAGTCAGGATGATACAACAGCTACGCTCGCTGAAAAACTTTCAGTAGCAGGCGGTCCGGCTTTATTAACGGTGTTGGATGAGATAGTAGCCGGCACAACCCATCCTGAATCACAAGATGCCAAACAGGCAACATATGCACATAAAATAACTAAAGAAGAAGGTCGCATTAACTGGTCATTTTCAGCAGAGCAGATATCCTGTCATGTCCGCGGATTAAATCCGTGGCCGGTAGCCTGGAGTACACTACAAGGGGAAGTTATTCGCTGCTGGGAGGTAAGTCTGCAAAAGCAAAATTCAATCCAACACCCTCCCGGTACAATTATCCAGGCAGATAAATCAGGACTCGTTGTAGCCTGTAAAGATGGGGTTGTTATTTTGGATACAGTCCAGTTGCCGGGAAAACGCAAGATAAAAGCGGTTGATCTGTTAAACAGCCATCACAAACTGTTCATTCCAGGTGCGGTTTTTGAATGAACTAAATGCGCTGAAGTCATGTTATAGTGTGTTCAACAGCATAACAGAACATGTACACTCTAACTCTGCCAAAGAAAGGCTGTGAATATAGATATTAACGCACAAGCCGGAAATATCCTCCGGTAGTGCTTTAACACTTAACAGATAAAGGAAACTAATCCTTTATTTTAAAAAATTAAAATAAACAAAACCCTATCCGATATGATTAAAAGATAATAAATATTAAGTTTTACCCTGGCAAAATCTCCTGTTTTCTGATTAAAGACAAAAAGGCAGTTATCCATGAAACCAAACGGAGTTACTCCTTATTCTGTTGCAGTCATTGGTAAACAGGCTCTTAATGCCATAGAAAAAGAAGGTACTTTCCTATCCGCAAAACCAGGGGAACCGTGGAAAGTAAAAAGCCGCTTATGGCAGGGACGTAAAATTTATTTAAAGCGTCCCGGGAAATGGCTAACCGGAATATTCAAAAGAAAGAAAAATTTTCCCGGTAAACAGCTCTATCAATCCTATGTCACTCATGCTCGGTCTCTCAATGCAACCACTAAAGCAAAAGACGATGATGATAAAGATCAGGAGGGGCTGAGAATCAGAATGGCATCTGCTTTTAAGCTGGCGGGAGTCTGTGAAATACAAAAAGGCAAAAAAACATTACAACTAAGATCAACAGATCGTCCGATTGATAAGCGTATCATTAAACAACTTGATCACCTGGCTTCCTGTTCTCCTGTCCGGCTGGCTTATGAATTTATTGCTCGTCATAAAAAATTACCCAAAGGTTATTTAGTTAAGGTGCTGCAACCTGCTTTGGCAGAACCATTGATATCAGCCGGTATTCCCTGTAAAGAGGCTATGCTAATTATCCGCGATCAGTGTGAAAAGTGCCATGTATTGCATGAGAAGCATGTTGATTTAGAAAGTATGATGGAACTTAAAAATCGTATCCGGTACATAGCATCTGAAGTGTCTCCTGATAATGTATCCTCGAAAACTGAAGCACAAACTGAAAGTCATACAGCAGCTATAAAGTTAGCGGCTCCGGTAACAAAAGCAGGATATGAATGTGATAGTGATGACTTATGGCTTATCCAACATAAAGTGGATAATTCACGTGTGATGCGCATAGCAGGTGATTTTGCTAAACGGGTAATGCGCTGGGCGCAACGTAATAAACGACGTTCACTTTTTATTGCAGCAGGTTGTTCTCTGGAGGTTTTACTCAGTGGTTTAGCTACCGGTGGCATAGGACCGGCAATAACAGCTATAACTTCAATTGGTTTTACGATGGGGTTATTTTTTGTCAATAAAGTGGTTGTTGATATACGCTCCTCCCGGATCAGGAAAAATTTAAAGAAATATGCATTAAAGCAGAGCGAGCAGCCATTTGATCAATATTTAGACAATTGCAATTATCTTATCAGCGAGAAAAATATTACCAAAATTATGAATGCTTATGAAAATTTGTGTTCTTCAGTTAATCAGCTCAAACCTATGCATCGGCAGGCAAACCACTCAGCAAAAGAGCATATACGCTACCAAAAGCAGAAAGCGTATGCAAAATTAAGAAAACAACAACTTGAATCAGTTTTTGGTGTGGATAGTGCAGATGCTACCGAATATCACGGTTCTTATGACCAGATGATGGTTAAAATAGTTGAAAAAATATCACAACTGGATCGTCAGTTTAACCATGAGTTTGATGAGCTTTGGACTCATTTTGACAAAATGCCGGAATCAAAGCGCTGGCAAATATTTGATCAGGCAGCTAATCAGAGGGGAATAAAAGCCCAGTCATTTGGCTCATCAAAAAATTACTACAAATGGATACAGAGTATATTCAGCCAGGATGGAGATGGTTTAAGTGCCAAACTCAGAGCAGCTTTTAAAAATTTACCAAAAGATTCTCAGATAACATATAAAATAAAGCGACCTTTTATGCCAAACCACTATCTCCGAAAAATCAAAAAGGCTTCAGTTGCAACTATAAAAACATTATTGAATTTTTCTCTGCAGCTGAGAAAACCGGTAGGGCGAAGGCTTATTGATCCACGTCAATGGGTGAATGTACGCAAACTGGTTTTAAAAGATTTTTTACCCCGGTCCTGGGGACCTTTTATGACTGTGTGGATATTTTATTACTTTGGCGATAAAATTTCTTTGTGGATAAATAAATCAATTAATAAGGCTGCTGTTAAAAAGTTGCATACACAGTTACAATCACCAGAACATAAATTTAATTCCCATGAGCATACCCTTTCTTCTTCGCAATGGAGATCATTACGCAGAGAAATGAAAGATAAACTATATGAATTTGTAAACACCTTAAAATCCCTGGAAAAAGAACATAAAGAAATAAAAGCTTTGCTGGATAAAAAGTCAAATGATTTGCAAGAGATGAGTGAAGAGCAGCGTGATCAACTTTTTGCCGCGCTCTTATTAAAAAGAAAAATGCTCGAAGAAAAACTCAATGGCATGTTAGCAGGTGCAATTGGACATATGCATGAAGAAATTGTACGCGGAACCTGGCAGCAGCAGGAGCAACTTAAAGCATTAGACATCATATAAATGTTGCTGCTAAAAATGATGAGAATTTTTTGTTACTGTTTCTGATTTGAAGAAAACATTGCATACACTTAAACCATTAAATTTTTTCAAGTCTTTAACATGCGTACTTTACTATATCAAAACCATGAGACTTTAAATTCTGAAACGGATTGTCTGTTTCCTATCTTATCTGTGCAGATAGAAATAGCACAACAATTATTGAAAACATCTAATCAGCTTTTACCTATTGAGAAACATTGCCCGAAAAGATTGAATAACTTGCTAATATACTATATAATTACACTTTCATTTTTTACGAAATATTAAGTGGACTGACACTTGTTTTCCCGATAGCTTTCATTATTTGCCATGTGCAGAAAATATTTTATTAGTGTTCTGTATTTACTCATGTTAGGCTTTTTATTAAGGGCTATAAAGGCAAATAAATAAGTAGAAATATTTGGTAAAAAAACGTTGAAATGCACTACATTTGTCATTTTTTTGCATTGGCATGCTTTTCCAAGCCTATTCACACATTAGTATAACAACCTCATACAAGTCAATCACATCGTATTTCGTGCAATGTTCTGTATCGAAAAAAAATTTTGAATTTGCTGTTTTTCCCAACCTAAAATAGCGAGAACAAACAATGAACAAAAAAATAAAGCTTTTTGATGCTGTGTTAATGTCCGTTTGCATTACTCTTGCTTTAGGTTCTGTAGCTCCGGCAGCATCAATTGGTTTATCCTCAATATTTTGGTGGATATTATTGTTAATAATTTTCTTTTATCCGTACGGGCTTGTTACAGCCGAGCTGGGAACAGCTTATCCGGAAGATGGGGGTATTTATGACTGGATAAAATTGGCTTATGGTAGAGTCTGGGGAGCCAGAGTTACCTGGTATTATTGGATTAATTATGCTTTTGGGATGGGGTCAAATGGAATCCTTTTTGCACTATTTATACAAAAGATGACAGGTTGTAAGTTTTCTCCACTCTTAATATCGGTTATTGCACTTATCTTTGTTTGGCTTAGTGCATGGTTAGGCATGTTGAAGATAAGCCAGAATATTTGGATTTTGAATATAGGTGCAGCCTGCAAAGCATTTGTAATTTTAACACTTGTTTTTGCAGGAGTTTATAGTGCTTTTACTGCAGCTAAACTGGCTAACAGTTTTTCCTTTGACAGTTTGAAACCTGACTTTAGCGTTGGAATGAGATTTTTGCCTATGATTATATTTAATCTTCTGGGTTTTGAAGTTATTACTTCTGTTGCAGGTAATATGCAAAACCCAGGTCGACAAATTCCAAAAGCGATTATCATAGGAGGTATTTTGATTGCATTTTTCTATGTGGTTTCCACTGTTGGAG
>JAPORK010000151.1 GCA_026710285.1 Endozoicomonadaceae bacterium
CTAATGCCTTTAATTTCAGAAAAACTGCAGATACTGCAACTGATCCACGTACTGGTATCTTAAGCTTTCATGCTAAAGCAGGTAATTTATTAAGCAATAGCGGTCATGGTCCGAATATTGATTTAGAAATCGGTTATAATAGCATCGCAACAGCTAATCCGGATGGTCTGGGATATGGCTGGAGCTGGAATCTTACTCATTTTAATTTACAGACTAGTCAGCTTACTACATCTACCGGACAATCTTTTTATTTACAACAATATGATAATGGTCAGTGGTATCCTTTATACCATAAACTTCAGGATATTCATATTTCAGGTAGCAGAAAAACACATTTTATTATTACTTATAATAATGGTTTACGGGAAACGCTCGATCATGACGGATATGAAACAACACTGGAACAACAGGACGGATGGTGTGTTCATTTTCACTATAAACCCGGAACACACCTGTTGCAATTTATAACAGATGATCAGAGACATAGCGTTACTATTCGCTATAAAAAAAATAATGTTGCTGTTATAAGTAAAGAAAGTACAGGACAACCGATCGTTGTATCCATTAATCGAGAAAGAGGAATTTTGCACAGCATTACACTACCCGATGCGCAGGATAATACCGGACCGAGTATATATATCAAATATCTCGGACATCTGATCAAAGAAGTTGATTACCCAACAGGATTGCAAAAATTATTTCACTATAATTGTACTGATGCAATGAAAACAGATGGTGAGGATGGGTTTTTCAATCTCAATCCATGCGTTGTTTCATCGGAGACTATCAATCCCGGTGCAGGGCAACCTGCTATGACCGTGTCTTACCAGTACTCACAAACCAGTGCTAATGAGCATAACTACCTTGCTTTTAATTCAGGATTACCAACCCTTCACAGTAGTGTTACCGATATATTATTTGAAGCACCGGTCACTTATACCTATCGAACACAAACTGATAATGGTCTCATACGAGATATTCGCACTTACAATAAATACCATTTGCTAATTGATGAACAGAAAATAAGTGATCGTACTGGGAAAAAATTATCTCAGGTACATACTTTCTTTTGTAATACTGATATGGACAATGGTTGTGCCCATACTTCTTTTAAAGATCTTCCGGCTACTTATAGTCTTCCATTGAAAGTAGTGACCAGGCTCTGGAGTAATACAGCTGTAATCCCTGCGATAACAACAGAGACAATACAATATGATGATCAGGGACGCATAGTTAAACACACAGATAGCTTTGGTCGTTCAACTCAAATCCGCTACTGTCCTGAAGCCGGAGATTTTTCCTGTCCGGCAACACCTTCCGGTTGGATTTTTACCACATTAAATGAGACTATAACCAATTTTCCGGCAAAAACAACCATACCATTACCATCTCCTGTAACAATTCATAATTATTATCGGAAAATGATCAACTATAACAACCATGGATACAGACTGGTTTTGGATCATCAAATACAGCAGTCTGGTAAAAAATATACAGCTAAAGTTAACTATTATTATCAGAATCCGGACAACATTTTTACTTACGGATTATTAAAAAAGACTGTTATGACTGGAAGTATACAGCAACCATCAACGGTACATTCAGTCATTCGTCACTACTATTACCGTTATAATCTCAAAAATCATACAAAAACCAGCTATGTCACCATTAATACCGATTCAGGAAAACAGCGACGATCTTCACTGGTGACCACCAGTCTGTTTACTAATCAGCTCCTGCAAAGCAGCGATTCAGAGGGAAGAAATATTACCTGTTATCACTATGATTGCTGGGGACGACTTATACAAACCGATCTTGCCAGAGATACTAAATTTGCAGTGAGCATATATTATCACTATATCGTCTCACCACAATACAATCAATTGTTGATTACTTCAGTTAACGGCTTGCAACAAAAAACTACTTTTGATGGTGCAGGACGTACACTAATGTCCTTTACCGAAGCACTAACTGACAAAGGAAAGCCAGAACTCGGACACTGGGTTCCATTACAAAAAACGACTTATGACGGTTTTGGGCGTGTTGCTGCACAATACAGTTATATTATTCAACACTCCGGAAAAATAAAATCACTACGTACTACACAAGATTATGATGAATCAGGACGGGTGATTAAGCTTTATCTACCCAATAAACAAATTACTGTTACTCAATATGATGATGCCCGTCGCTGTGTTATAAGCTATCAGTTGAGCAACCAAAACAGACGCTCTACTGTTTCTGTTATGCTGGCTAATGTATTATATCAACCGGTTAAAATGTTATTACTCCCTGGCAGTAATCAGCCATTATCTTCTGTTTCTGCTTTATGTAGAGCTACTGATGAAACTATTAAAACTAGCGGTGCAAAAGAAACCACGATTACTTATGATGGCTTTGGTCGGGCAATAAACACAACAGATCCTTTAGGGCGCACTGTAAAAAAATATTATAATGCACTGGGGCAGGTAACAGATATTATGGATCCTGCAGGTGATGTTATCCACAAAGTTTATGATCTGAACGGACATGAAATCCAGTCCTGGGCACAACCTGCTTCTGGAGGGCATTATTTGTTAGCTTCAGCTGAATATAATAGTGCAGGTGATTTGCTATGGAGTACCGGTGAGGATGGGCATCGCACTACTTTTACCTACACTGAGGATGGTAAATTATCCGGCACCACTAATCCTGCAGGACACACTGTTACTTTACACTACAATAAAATCGGTTTACCGATAACCAAATGGCTGGACGGAAAATTACAATTACAGCTTCAGTATGACCCGGTGACTGCTATGGTAAAAGTGCGCAAAGATAGTACCGGCAGAACTACTTTTACTTATGATACCGACGGTCTTGTACGTCAACTCACACATTCAGGAGAAAATGATTATCCTGATTATCAGTTAAAGTGGCAGTATGATAAAAATCGTCGTATTATCAGTACGACTGATATTGGTAACAACAAAATACAAACTACATATGACGCTTTTGGCAGAACAAAAAAAGCTATTTATCACAGTTACCGTGGTCAACCTGATACTTTATCTGTATTGACTTACGATGATTTTTCCCGCATTAAAACACTGCATTATGGTAGCGGCATGGAAAGAACACTTGACTATGATTACTTTAGTCATCCGCTAACCATTAACGATAAACTTGCAGGTAAATTATTGTCAGCATGGTCTTTTCGTTATGATGCTGATGATAATATCACGACACTGATTCAGCAGGATGATTTGCATCAGTATGCACACCTGCATTATCAGTATGATGTACTTAATAACCTCGTCACCATGACCTGTTCAGGTTCATCCGGATTACCCTTATGTCCACGGGATACCGCACTCAACGGATCTGGTCTGAACCATCCACCGATAATTATCAGACAGAATTATACTTTCAATTCACTGAACCGACTGGCTTCTGTTCGGGAAACACTACAAAATTTATCACAGCAACAAACACTAAATAAAGCAATTGATTATATTTATTCTGATCCTTCTGTACCATTACGTTTACAACAGATCAATACAATATGGAACTATAAGTCACCCGATACTCATTATTTTAGTTATGATATAGCCGGAAATATGACTACAGACGGAGAAGGGAATCATATTTATTACAATGCTTTTAATCAGATCGTTCAGGTTATTAAAACTGATGGTCAGAACAGTCATTATTTTTACGACAGCAGTGGACGTGAAGTAAAAAACGACAGCCATCTCGGTATCAGCTATCTCTTTTATAGTGGCAGCAAAGTAGTTAATGAAAAAATCAGCACACCAATACAAGGCACTCATATTATCGGTTTTTTAGGTTTTGCAAAAACCATTGATGGTCTTATCAGTCAATACAATGAAAGTGATTATAAAGGTGATGTTAGCGGCATACTCACTAAAGCACAAAAAAATATAACAGAGTATAAATTAACGCAACGTAATCTTTACAGTCCTTATGGGATGGTTTTTCATTGTAAAAATATTAGTAAATTACCCCTGTATCAACAAACACTACATGGATTTGATGGAGAGCTTACTGATCCTGCAACCGGCTGGCAGTTTTTAGGCAATGGACACAGAACGTATAATCCTGAACAGCGCTATTTTGTCAGTGAAGATCCTGCAGGTGACGGTTATGGCTTTGGCAGCAATAATCCGATAATGAATATAGATCCTGGTGGAAATATGCCACAATGGCTTGGTGGCATTTTCAAATGGATGGGCTATGTAAGCACTTTTGGGCTTAATGCTTTGCATGAAAAATGGGCACATATTGCTGGTGCAGTTATTACCGCAGGCTTAACAGTAGCTACTTTAGGTGCAAGTGCAGCTACTTATGGCGGAACATTACTGGCATCAGCAGTAATAGCAGGAACAGCAGCTGCTGGCACTATTCCTGTTGTTGCTGCAGCAATTCCTGCTAATCGCGGGTTAAACATGGCAGCTTCTGTAGAAGGGTTCATTGAAATGGGAGCAATGATTGCGACCGCAGCTGTGGATATAGGACTGTTTTTTACAACTCCACAGGTTCAGATTAATGAATATGAACTGAATGTTTTAAATATGCTAAAAATGTCGGTAACTAAACAAAAGCCTTGTTATGATGCAAATTCACCAATAGCACTATTAAAACAAAATGCAGGTGAGCTTTTAAATTTACGCCAACAGCGACTGCAAATGAAAAATTTAGAAGATGTACAGGAAGTATGGAAAATATTAAAATCAGAACAAAACGATTTAGTAACATGTGATATAGCAACGATGTGTTTGGTAGCAGGTCTGAAGCAGCAGCCTTTACAGCTTCAGGATTTGCAAAAATTTTTAAGAGCAAAACTTCAGGTTTATGAACATAAACTGAGAACAATTTCCGCTAAACTTAATATTGTTGCTCAGACAGATATAAGGCAACGGCAGTTTGAAGTGACATATAACACTATTCTGAAAAATGTTATTAAAAAATTAATAAAGAAAGACTATTATCTACCATATAGTCAAAACATGGGATTTGATGAGATATTGAAAGAACCTGGAATAGCAATAATTGAAACAAACAGTCATATAGGAGCAGTGCAAAAATTTACTGGAGCAGAAGATCGCTGGGGAGCTTATATTTTTTATGATGACGGTACAATGAAACTAGAACAAGGTTCGGTGAAAGAAATAAGCGATAAGTTTTTTTCTCTTTGTCTCGGTGAAACAAGAATATTAACCTACACACTTTTAGATTAGACACGCTGATTCTGTTTACCCAGAATGAAGAAGTAATATATTTTTATTCTGGTTGTTTTTACAGGTATTTTTATGTCAAAAATTTTTGCAGTAAAAACAAAATATTTCGCTATTTTTTTACTTTTTTTGTCAACATCAATTTTTCAACAGAATATTCAGGCAGTAAAGTTTGATTTTGCTATTC
>JAPORK010000274.1 GCA_026710285.1 Endozoicomonadaceae bacterium
CAGTAAAAGCTTTTCCATCACCCTTGTATTGTCTTTTATCACCCTTGTATTGTCTTTTATCACCTGTCTCCAAACCTCGTTTTGCTCCTCATTAAACTGGTGGTTTTTATTTGGTCCCGAATTGTTGCCCTTGGGTTCGTCTGGTTTGAAGCCGTCAATCACTTTATTGAAAAAGCCATGTATAGTAAGAGCCACCCCTGCAGCTGCAGCCAAAGTTACAAAAGCTGCAAGTGCGGTTGGGCTGATAAGTTGAAGTACTGTAACTGCAGCCAAAGTTACAAAAGCTGCAAGGAAGGCTGGGTTGATAAGTTGAAGTACTGTAACTGCAATGAGACCGCCAACCAAAGCTGTACTCAGCAACGCCTTGGTTATTGGGTGATTTAGAAAAGCTCGCATTAACTCTCTAACACGATTAAGAAAGTCTACTACTTTTGAGAGCTTTGAATTTGATTCAGCAGTCTTGGTGCTTTTAGTCATGTTATTCAAAGAGTTCGTGCTGATCCTGGGTGTTGATGGTGCAGCCATAGTACTATTCTCTCCATGTTGACGATTTCAGTAATCTTGAGGTTGAAAAAACCTGTTTCTATTAATTTTATTTGCCTTGTGCTTACTTTTAAAACAAGTGCTTTTTGTGTTTCGTACGCTTCCCTGTGAAAAAACCAGCTCGATTAAACAATGAATTCGAGATTTTAGATGCTTTTTACACTTTATAACCTGACGAATTGTTTTGCAACTTGCGATATATATAAACAGTATTTATTAAATATGTTTTTTTAATCTTCGTGGCAAACAAGACGCTCAGCCAGTGCACAAAAGCAAACGGTTAACTGATTTATTGCTTTAGCAAACAAAACCACAGAAACCCATAGTAACATAAAAAAAACCAAAGTTAATTAAAAAAAGAAATAAATTATTTTTTTTGTGATTATAACAAGGCAATAAAGCGTTTTTATACATTGTAATAACCAGCATGATTTTTTATGCAGCGCAATAAAAACACTTATTAAACAGTGTTTTAGCTGATTGGTTTTTTGGTGTTTTATGTTTTAAGAGTTACCTGGTTTGTTGCCAGGTGATTACAACAAAATTAGAGCGTTGACAATTAAACCCCCATATTTTAAAAAACCCTTTTTAATCATATGCTTAAGCATGAAAATATAATATATTCTGAGAATAATACCCTAAATGGCATTGCGTGATAGTCAGCAAGAACTATCTTATAATGCTACATATTGTAGCTTCAATGATATGGCTGGCTTAATTGTCAACGCCCTCTAGCGGTTTTTTATTTCTTTTTTGCACAGCATCTGCCAGTGCCAGGCATCGTTCATCATATCATCCAGTGAAAGTTTTGCTTTCCATTTTAATATTGTGTTGGCTTTTTTAGTATCAGCATACATTGTTGCAACGTCTCCGGCTCTGCGCGCAACAAACTTATAAGGAATTGTTTTTCCACAAGCTTTTTCAAAAGCGCATAACACGTGTAAAACAGAACTCGGTCGACCTGTACCCAGGTTATAAGCAAAGACACCATGGTCATTTTTGTGTTCGTTCAGTGATGCGATATGTCCTGCAGCCAGATCTGTTACGTGAATATAATCTCTTTCTCCGGTACCGTCTGCTGTGGAATAATCATTGCCAAAAATGTTTAAATACGGAAGATCACCAGCAGCTGTTTTGGCTACGTAGGGCAACAGGTTGTTGGGTATGTCTTTGGGGTTTTCACCAATCAGACCTGATTTATCTGCACCAGCCGGATTGAAGTAACGGAGGATGCAAATGCTCCACTGCGAATCAGCTATGTATTCATCGTTTAAAATACGCTCAATCATCTGTTTGCTGGCACCATAAGGGTTTATTGCTGGCTTCAAGGGGGCGTTTTCTGTAACAGGCAGGACATCCGGGTTGCCATAAACGGTTGCTGAGGAGCTAAACACTATTCTCTTTACACCGGCTTTTTTCATTGTCATCAGCAAGTTAAGCGTACCACAAACGTTGTTTTCATAATAAAGCAGCGGCTTGAGAACCGACTCTCCTACTGCTTTTAATCCGGCAAAATGAATTACAGCATCTATTGGTTTGTGGCTGAAAACACGGTCAAGTACACTTAAATCCCGTATATCGCCCATAACAAAATCACAGGGTTTGCCGGTGATTTTTTTTATGCGCTCTACAACATCATGCTGGCTGTTGCTCAGGTTATCAACAATGGTAATCTCATAACCTGCTTTTAATAACTCTACACAAGTGTGGCTGCCAATATAACCGGTACCCCCGGTGATTAATAAGTGCATGAAATAGCCTCTGTTCGGAATTTTTATAACATAATGTTATTTGGTGATAGTTTTTTGAAATAAACTCATTATACAGCATGTTATTACGAAAACGGTGGTTTTTTTCAGAATATAGCTTGTGCCTGCATCGTAATATACGGTTATCCCATTATTTCCTGGTCTTGTTATTGCTACATTTTTTTGAGCAATACTTTATTTTATCCCATATTTTTTCCCATTTTTTTCGCCATGTGAAAGGGCGTTGGCATACAGGACATATTTTTTGAGGGAGATGCTGCTTTTTCATAATGGCTTGTCTGTTGGTTTATAAATCGGTGTGTGCAAGCTAAGTGTGTTCGGGTCATTGATAAAGTTACATCTGAGTAGTGCTGCCGCTGCTAGGTTGAAGAACTCGGTATTATCTTCATATTCCAGTACGGATGGTGGCAGTATACGCTCTTCGGCATAATGTGAACAGCTGTTTGCGAGAATTTGTGCATCATCAATATGGCTCAATCCTTTGTCTTTGCCGCTAACTAAAGCTTCAAATAACATAATTTGTTTTGGTTTAGCGGTAAATTTTTCTTCATTCAAACAAAAACTAATTTTGGCATCAGCAGATTTTATACCTTTGAAAATATAGATCATGATTGGTAAATTCATGGTCAACACCTGCGCTCCAGCTCCGGCTGACCAGGGTCTACGCTCTTCACCTTTTCTGGCTTTTGTAGCCAGCATCAGATCCTGGCGAATGGGTACAAAAAGAGGAGCCTCTAACCCTAAAATCAGACCGTTTCTGCGGGTTGCACTGATGATGTGAGGGAAAAGATTATCTAAGTTTGATCCTGTAAATGTGTTGCCCTTTGTTTTATCAATAAGGCACCAACCCAAATTACCCAGTTTGGGTGAGCCAATATCGATAACGCAAATATTGTATGTACGGTTAAGTTTAGGTGGCGGTTTCATTTTGATTCAGTTTGCACTATTGCTTCTTTCTCATGTTGGTCGTTTTGTTGCGTTTGAGTTGGTGTATCTTTCTGTAACTTTCAACGCATTAAAAATGATGGAATCAAGCGTTTTTTGATCATTATATCTGTTTGTTGTATAACTTCTTAAAAACTCCAAACATATTCAATATAATAGTTATTTAATGTTTGTATCTATAGTTGAATCTGTGTTTTTCTGCGCTGTGAAATAAAAAAATATTGCTCATTTGGTAAGGTTTCAGTATCTTTCATCTTATGGTTTGAAACGCAAAAGGTAAGCTTAATGGCACAATATGTCTACACAATGAACCGGGTCAGCAAAACGGTCCCGCCGAAACGACAAATCTTAAAAGATATTTCTCTTTCGTTCTTCCCGGGCGCAAAAATTGGAGTGCTGGGGTTAAACGGTGCAGGAAAATCTACATTGCTCCGCATTATGGCTGGTGTTGATCAGGGCTTTGAGGGAGAGGCAAGAGCTCAAAGTGATATTAAAACGGGTTATCTTCCGCAGGAACCTCAGCTTGACCCCGAAAAAACGGTACGCGAAACAATAGAAGAAGCCGTTGCTGAAGTTAAAACAGCGCAAGATAAATTGGAAGCGGTTTATAATGCTTATGCTGAACCAGATGCAGATTTTGATGCGCTGGCTAAAGAGCAGGCCCGGCTAGAAAATATTATTCAGGCAGCAGGCGCACACAACCTTGAACGAAAATTGGAAGTTGCAGCCGATGCGCTCAGACTGCCTGCATGGGAAGCCCTAGTAAAAAATCTTTCCGGGGGAGAAAAGCGGCGTGTTGCTTTGTGCCGTCTGTTGCTTTCTAACCCTGATATGTTGCTTCTTGATGAACCTACAAACCATCTTGATGCTGAATCAGTTGCCTGGCTGGAAAGGTTTTTGGTGGAGTATCCCGGAACCGTTGTAGCTATTACCCACGATCGTTATTTCCTTGATAACGCAACGGACTGGATTCTTGAACTGGATCGTGGTCACGGTATTCCTTACAAAGGAAATTATAGCAGTTGGCTGGAACAAAAAGAGCAACGTCTTGCGCAAGAGCAGAGACAACAGGTGTCGTATCAAAAAGCAATAAAGCATGAGTTAGACTGGGTTCGTTCCAATGTAAAAGATCGTCAGTCAAAAAGTAAAGCTCGTCTTGCACGTTTTGAAGAGATGCAATCTAAAGAGTTTCAGACCCGCAATGAAACCAATGAAATTTACATTCCACCCGGTCCGCGCATGGGGGATAAAGTTATTGATGTGAAAAGTATTTCTAAAAGTTTTGAAGACAAATTATTAATCGACAATTTAAGTTTTAGTATTCCAAAGGGTGCTATTGTCGGTGTTATTGGTGGTAATGGAGCAGGTAAAACAACATTGTTTCGCATGATTACCGGTCAGGAAAAACCAGATTCCGGTGAAATTGAAACAGGAAGCACTGTTAAAATCGCCAATGTAGAACAGTTGCGTGATAAGTTGGATGATTCAAAAACGGTTTGGGAAGCCATTTCTGATGGACAAGACCATTTGCGTATTAACAGTTATGAAATTCCGTCACGGGCTTATATCAGTCGTTTTAACTTTAAAGGCAGTGATCAGCAAAAGCGGGTGGGAGAGCTTTCCGGAGGAGAAAGAGGTCGACTTCAGCTTGCCACTACTCTCAAGGAAGGGGGTAATGTTTTATTGCTTGATGAACCCTCTAACGATCTTGATGTTGAAACACTCAGAGCGCTGGAAGAAGCGCTACTGGCTTTTCCAGGATGTGCAATCGTTATTTCGCACGATCGCTGGTTTCTTGATCGTATTGCGACACATATTCTTGCCTATGAGGGAGATTCAAAGGTTAATTTCTTCACAGGCAACTACACAGAGTATGAAAAGGATCGCAAAGCGAGGCTTGGAGATGACGCAGCACCTCATCGTTTAAAGTATAAAAAGATTGATGGGTAAGATTAAGAGAGCAAACTAAAAACAGAATGAACATTATTGGTTCAGCTGTTGATTTATGAAAGGTTTGCAACTAGACAGAAAGCAGAGTGGTTAAGTTTATAGTTTATATCACTTGATTTTCTTCTGCTTTCTGTTTGTTTTCCCTGGTCTGTCGCTGTCTTTTATACACAAATTTCCAACAAAAATTTCAGATAAACAGAGCAGTAAATGCAGGTA
>JAPORK010000293.1 GCA_026710285.1 Endozoicomonadaceae bacterium
CCCAGTGAGGCAATTATATCTGCACATTCTTCCATACTCAGATCTTTGTTGTCAGCTAAATTTGCAGACAAGACTGTTGGTTTCTGTTTAACTTCGATCATTCCATCCATAACTAAATCTACTCCAATTGTGTTAATAGTCAATGTTTATTGTTTGGATAATTAAAATATAAAAAAGATTCAATTCCTTTTTTTAAAGTTAACTGTACTTTATAATGCGTTAGCAATACTAACGATCAGATGTTTATTATTCACTTGTAGAGTGAGTACAGGAATATCCAGCATTTGGTAAATCTTCAATTTTTAAATCCAGTATTATTAATCCACGGGTATAAAATTTCTCTAAGCCAATAAAATAGCTAATGTTTCCTTTTATTAATATAATGTATCTTGTTTTATTATTACTTTAAAAGAACAGGGTCAAAAATTTGCTATCTACTCACCTGTACGATAATTGTTACCAGATTTTATATGACAAGAATAAAAAGTGAGGGTTGAAAAATGAGAGTCATTGATACATTTTTTATAGTTAAGCTGGTTGTATTGCTCGTGATTATGGCAGGTTTTTCTGTTACATCTCAGGCAGGGTCTTTTAAATGTAAAACATGTGGTCAGGTTTTTGATGATGTGATTAAATATAAAAGTAATGACAATCTTGCAGGAACACAACCTATATGCATGAAATGCTTGTGTAAACAAAGTTTTACAATGAATGAAAGTTTGTGTGCTTCACCTTCAGGCATACAACTTTGTCAAAGAACTTCAGATGATACAACCTGTCATGTGTCTGATAACAAAGCAGAATTATTTGAAGAGACTACTTTTACACAAGGAGTAATGGAAAACTCAAAACTAAAAAATGCTTCAGCAAATTATACAGAACCTGACGGTACAGAAGAATGCGGTGCTCCTGTATCGATCCAGGACCCTCATGAATTTCTGCTACAGATATTAATAAAACTCAAAGCAAAAGAAATCCATATCACCCCTCATGAAAAAGATCAAAATAATATAGTGAAAGCTATTTTGTTTGCTTCTCAGAGTGATGATTTTCATCAGTTAAGAGCCCGGATCAATGAGATAAAAGTTCATGAAAAAATAAAGTCTTTGTATCATCTGAACGATATTTGTCTTCCTGATTTTTTTGTCAGTAATCCGCTTAAAATTGATAAATATAAAGAAGTAAACAAAATTTATCTGCTTGAAAGAAAGACTGAAGAAACTATCAGAAATACCATACAAAGAATAGAAGAAGAGGTTAATCAATATAAGCAGAATCAATCAGAAGATGAAGAGGACAGAATGTATTTTGAATTGTTATATTTTGCTATCAGGACAAATACACAAGGTCATCCTGTCATTACTTATCCGCTGGTAATTGGTACAGACTCTTCCAGGCAAGATACCGCTTTATATTTGTTTAATGAATCTAACTCTGTTTTATATGAATTATCCTGTGAAAGGTTACCTGAATTTCTGAGTTTTTGTCAGAAATGGGCTGCACAAAATAATCAGGCTACAGGCATGTATAGTCTTGCAATAAGTTCGGCATTTATTCACCGACAAGATTGTGCAGGTAACAAATTTACAGATGAAACCGTGCAAACTATTGTCAATAATTTTGATAAATTTTACCAAATATTAACCTGTTTTAAGATTCCTCAATCTGAATCAGATGATATAAATAATTACACTCACTCATTAGATGGTCTCAGAAAATTGGCTAAAACGATTGATCATGAAAAAGCTATTGCTCCATTTGCATCATGGTATAAAAAAGTGTGGACATCTGATGTAAAAGATAATAAGTCATTTGTTTTAAAACTATTGGGAATAAAAGCAGAAAATGGTGAAGAACCGCTCATTATTGTTACACAGATTGATATAGATACTTACGCTATTAATTTGTTGCAAGGTAATGGTAATTTCTTTCTGTTTCCTAAAATAGCGATGGTGCTTTTGGCTAAACAATTGATGTTTATTTCTGAAGATATTGTTGTTTATGAACTCACAAATTAATTTGTATATAACAAGCACTGTCAGTTAATTAAAACGGGTGAGTTAAAAATACTCACCTTTACTTTTTTTATTTTCATATTGAATCATATGGAAATTTATATTCCAGTAACATAAAAAATGCTACATCATAGAGAAATAACTTTTATATATGTCTGGTCAGGTTACAGCATTTATATCAACTCTACTGCTGAAATAATTTCATTCTTTTTTCCTTTGCTACGACATTGACCCACTATAAGACGATTACTCTTTGATCAGGCTGAAATAATGTGAAGTGTACTTTTATATTTTGCCGTCAATAGCAATTATTTCTCTATTGCTATCTGTTTTAATTTCATTTACCCATTCTATAAAACAATGGATAAACGCATCTGGATTGAGGGCAGCTATTACTCTGGCTATGGTGTTATCACTGGGAATTTCCTGAGAAAAAGGTCTGAATTGCCTTAGCCATTTGAGTTTTCTTTTTTCAAATTTAACAATAGCTTCCCCACCTTCTTTACCAGATAAAATTGCACTGACGACAAGAAACATAATATCTAAAAAATCATGTTTCTTGTTAATTTTGCTATCAAATCATTTTTTACCTAAAGTATGATATTACACTGGCAAGATAACTTCGAATACGTTATGCCAGTGTCTTGTCAGAAGCAGTAATATTGTCAGAGCCGTTATTGTAAAGATCCCAAACCTTTATGGTCTCGTTTTCGAAGGAAACCAGACGGTAATCTCTTAGCTGTATAAATCCGTTGACTGCACCATCACATTTCAGCGTATGCACACATTCCTTACCTTTACTTTTTTCCAAATTCCAAATTTTCAGCGTTTTGTCATTAGAGGCTGAAATTAAAAAGCCATTTGGTAGTTCACCAACCTGGTTGATACGTTTTTCATGTCCTTTGAGCACTTTTACACATTCTTTACCACTCTCTTTTTTCAAATCCCAAATCTTCAGGTCACAATCTTTGTCAAACCGACCCCATGAAACAAGAGATTTATTTGTCAATTCCATAACCCTTTTAACGCCATTTTTATATCCACTACTTAACATTCTTATGCATTCGCTTTCATCTGATTTTAGGTCCCAAATAAGTATGTCATTACAATGACTAGAATCTTTATCGATTGAAACTTCAGTGATCCAGGTCAATATGTCTTCGGTTTCCAGCTTTATCATCCCGCCAAATTCGTGCTGCTGAAAATCTTTTTTCGCTACCTCAGGGGGGGATAAAATTTTTGATGGGTCTATATTATTCTGTTCATTCTTCAGATTCCAAATCTTTATTGTTCCATCCTGGCTACAGGAAGCGATCACATCATCTTTTATGTCTATAATCTCCCTAATACTAAATTCATGTCCAGATAATCTTTTTATTTTTTCAAATACGCCGGATTCATTTTGCTTAAAAACTATTATTTGGTTATGAGAAGTAGTCGTCAGAAATAATCCACTTTTTATTAGTGGCAAATCATAACGAGAAGGATCATGACGAACATCAAAAAGTATCTGTTTATGTATTGGATCAGTTTGTGAACAGTCCCAGATATCCAGCTGATCATCTCTACTTGCAGCAATTACATTATAATTATTTAACGACGTAATTCTGCCGGGTGACTTAATAGCTGCTTCTGGCAGAGTTTTTAACTCAAATCCATTTAGCTCTAAGATGTACAGATGCCCTGGAGGATCCTGATAAATCATATTAGAGATGATAGCCAATTTCCCATTTTTTAGCTGTACAATTTGTTGAAGCCTCTCACCCGGCATTGATTTCTCATCTATAAACTCAGGTTTATCATTTATTTGCGTATTAGCAGCAATCTTTCCTACTAGCTTTATTGATTGTTTATATGAAGGATTTATTAGAGGATAACCATGGTTAGCAATGCAGCGTTGCAAATACTCTCTCGAATTGTCTTTTTGTAATTCAGACGCATCACTATTTTGTTTGCTGTAAGCGTCTGCAAAAGCCCCAAAATCCAACCTTTCATACAAGGTAGAGCATGTTTGCGCAAGACGGCAAAAACTCTTGACATCAAGCTCTTTTGAAATCTTTCTCAAAATTTCAGGAGAGCAACGCTCAAGAAAACTAGAAGAACTACTTGAGCTTTCATTGTTTTCAACATTTTCATTGATAAATTCTGCAGTGGAATTATTTGATGTATTTAAATTTGTGTTCATGTGTCTTCTCGTATAAAAATTAATGTGTTATATGATAAAAACAGTGATATTACTAAAATATGCAGTACTTAAAAATTCACTAATTACCTAAACTAAAAGATATCTATTAGGTAAAAAAAAGTTATCAACTAAACAGATATTGTAAAATTGGACATATCTATATTCAGCGGTATAACTTTTTTTAGTTTTGACATGCTTATCTGACGAATAATATGGCATTGAAATTATCAAGGTATTTATATTAATTGCATTTGATTTTACCTGTCAACCGTTTTTTTCCTCTGTACATGACACAAAATGATAATTCGATCATAAGGAAATCTTAACTTATTGATATTGCTTTTAAAAAAATATTATATTCTTTTTTAAAAAGGAATATAAAAATGCGGCATATCAGTACAGTGGTCAATATTTTAAAACAACATTTTTCAATAGATAAACGCCTGTTAAACTCTCTTGTTCTCATGCTGTCTTCGTTATTACAAATGCGAACGGTCAATATCAAGCTATTGGCACAAGCAATGGCAAATAATATAAAAACAGACAGTGCTTATGGTAAACTACAATGCTTGATAATCAAACTATCTATAGATATGTTACAATTATCAGCATTAATGTTGTCATGCTTTTATAAAAAAATGAAAACTTATTATTAAAGCCCATTAGCTGGAGAGCATGGAAGCCATTAGTTATGCGATGGAAAAAATTAGAACCACTGTCTATACCCATTATAAATACGACTATTAATTTGTAGTTTTGTCATATACAGAGATCGACAGTAAAGTAACTTTTGATCATGAAAAAGTAATTGCTGCTAAATTAGAGAAAAACCGTGAAATAGCGATAAAAGGGTTAATTCAGGTTGTCAAAAACATATTAATGATCTGGTTGCAAATTACAGTTATCTGCGTTGCTATAAATAAAAATAAGGATATGAATTAAACGATGTCTGTCCTCATTTAATATGTTCATAGTGCTTTGATACTATTTGTTATAATTTATAAAAAAATCACACATATTGTTACAGACTCCTCTATAATGATTGATAAATTTAAAGACAAGAAAAGTTTTTTACTCACATTTTATATCAATACTTCAGACAGTTTTTAAAAATCTACCATGCATTAAACTGTAAGCTATTGATTTTCCAGGGTATTTTTTACAACAAGATGAAAAATAAATCCTTTTAAAATCAATAGCTTAC
>JAPORK010000352.1 GCA_026710285.1 Endozoicomonadaceae bacterium
TTAGTTATGTTACTTTTCCTCTTTTGTTTTCGTGTTGCAATATCATAAAATACGACAGGTTTTTCGATTAACTCAAAAGCTACCGGAATTTTTGTATCGCCTGACGAGTACAGCATATTGAGTATATTAATACCTTTCACAGTCTGACCTGTGCCATGATCGTAATGCCAACAAATAAGCTCATTTTCATCACTGTGTGGCTTTTCCTGAATTGTATCATCCACAATCAGAACGGCAGTATCTGATTCTATTTGCCTGACTGATGTGGTACCCTGAAACCTTCCAAAGTAAAAGTAAAAATCTGAAAAATGTGCAATAACCAGTGTAAGAAATCACCTGAAAAATTTCAGATGGTTTCTTAAACATTAATTATCTTGGGTGACATATTTTCTCGTTTATAAGTTGCATATGCCTGTTTGGCAGTGTGAATATTTTCAGCATTATCAGATACAACATGGCAAATTCGCTTAAAGGTATTTTGGTTGGTTACTGCTTTATCAGCCAGGTTGATTAGCAATGTACACTGGCAGATTGCAGGTAATGTGTGCCCAATAATCACCGGTATCGTCTGATCATTATAAACAGCATTATTACCATTTGCAGAGAGGATCATTTGGTGAGGAATAAAGCTGTCTGCTCTGAAAGACCACAACAGGTCATCTAATTTTTTTGCGTCATCAACATTTTTTGTCAGAATGAAAACAGTGAAACCTGTGCTAAATGCTTTTTCAGTTAAGCGGCAGCTATAATTAAAAATTTCATGATCCTGAGATAACAGATAAAAATCAATTTGGGGAGCTTGCATATAATTTGTATTCACCACACGGCAGTTATGTTCACTTTTTCTGTACAGGCAAAGATGTTCTCTGCCTGATTTTACCTATAACGTTACACCGCTTTTGATAACAGATAGTTGACCAGTAAAGCGACGGGACGACCTGTTGCTGATTTTTCCTTACCAGATTTCCATGCTGTACCGGCAATGTCAAGATGGGCCCAGTTAAACGTTTCAGCAAATTGAGCAAGAAAACAGCCGGCTGTTATAGTTCCCGCTGGTGGTCCTCCAATATTTGCACAGTCTGCAAAATTACTTTCCAGCTGCTTTGTGTACAGTTCACCTAAAGGTAAACGCCATACCGTGTCATTCACACTTTTTCCTGTATTAATAAGTTCTTCCGCCAGTTTATCGTTATTGCTCATTAAACCGCTCATATGATGACCTAAAGCAACAATACAGGCTCCTGTTAAGGTAGCAATATCGATGACAACTTGTGGTTTGAACTGCTCAATATACGTTAAAGCATCACATAATACCAGACGTCCTTCAGCATCTGTATTGAGTATTTCAATGGTTCTTCCTGACATGCTGGTGACAATATCGCCAGGTTTGCTGGCACCACCGGAGGGTAAATTTTCTGCTGCTGCAATAACACCTATGACATTAATGGCCGGTTTTAATTCAGCCATTGCCGTCATTGTACCCATAACAGAGGCTGCACCACACATATCATATTTCATCTCATCCATTTTAGGACCGGGTTTTAAGCTGATGCCGCCTGCATCAAAGGTTATTCCTTTACCCAGTAATACGTAAGGTGCTTCTGTTTTCTCTCCTCCCTGATATTCGATAATAATTAATTTACCTTCCTCAACAGAACCTTTAGCCACAGAAAGGAATGCGTTCATATTAAGTTTTTTTAGCTGTTTTTCTCCCAGTGCATCAAAAGAAAAAGCACTGTTTTTGCTACATAGTGATTTTGCTTCTTCAGCAAGATAGGTTGGAGTACAGACATTTCCGGGTAAATTACCAAGGTCTTTAGCTACATTGATACCATGTCCTGTTGCAATGCCTCTGCTAATTAGTTCATTAAGCTGATCTTGTCCGCTATGAAAAAGGGTAACAGTCTGTAGTTTTTTGTCAGATACCGGCTCCTGATTATGGGTTGTGTTCTTGTTAAAATGGCTGAACTTATAGGAGGATGCAATGAGTTGTTGTGCCAGATACTGGCAGATATTGGCAAAATCGGGCAGATAGTTTATACCGTTCAGGTCAATAATGGCATCTTCCGTATGGATTGTCTGTAATGCATTAACCGTACTGTCAATTATTTTAATGGCTGCTTTGAAATCAACCGGATCACGACCTGTAGAAACCAGTAAGATTCTGTCAATATCTTTCATCATTGAAAGCGGAATGTGTAAGGTTTTGCCGGGTTTATTGCCCAGGTCACCGCGTTTGATGAGTGATCGCAACATTTCATTACAGCTGTTGCTTAAACAGGCAAAAGTATGGTCAGCAGCATTAATATTAATAAACAGTACCAGACACGATGAGGTTATGTTTTCAATTGGATGACTTTTAACTATAACTTCCATATATTCTCCGATAAAATAGGTCTGTTAAATGTAACACTATAAGAGTATACACCCGACAATTTTGAAAACCAGATGTATAACACCAGGTATTTATGATAATTTTACAGGTAAATATAGTTATTGAAACCAATACGGGACGTTAAATTTTGATTCTTTTTCGCTATATTGCAAAACAATTACTTTCTGTATGGATAACAATAAGCAGCGTGCTACTGATGATCTTAATGTTTAGCCGGTTTATTGAATATCTGAACAAGGCCATATCAGGGGGTATAAAGCCCTCTTTTCTTTTTATTATTATTCTGTGCCGTATTACAGATTTTCTGGGGATAATTTTTCCTTTTGCTTTCTTTTTATCCATTTTGGTTGTGTACGGAAGGCTTTATGAAGAACATGAAATGGTTATTTTGCAGAGCTGTGGTATCTCGCCGGCTAAGTTGTTGCGATACACTTATAGCATAGGGTTGGTTGTGTTGCTGCTGACAGGTCTATTTAATTTTTGGCTTACACCGCTTGGAATGGAAAAGACACTGCAACTGCTTAATCTGCAAAAAAGTTTTACTGCAACAGAGATGATTCAGCAGGGTAAATTTGAGTCAATAGGTAATAATGTCTATTTCATCAAAAAGATCAATAAAGATAAAAATTATTTAAAAGATATTTTTGTTGCCCATAAAAATCCTGCAAAAGGTGAGAACAATATTTCTGTTTTTATTGCTAAAAAAGGTGTGATAAAGAATGAAAATAATAGCCGCTATCTTGTTTTAAACAATGGGTATCGCTACGACGTTACAGCAGGGCAGTTCGGCGGTAATATCACACAGTATGATGATTATGGCGTGCTTATTCAGAGCAAACCGGTAGAAACAATAACCTCAGAAGCCGCTTTACCTTCCTCTGAACTATTTAAAATGACATCTCCGGAAGCCATTGTTGAATGGCAATGGAGAATCTCACTCCTGCTGATGGTTCCCATATCTATTCTCATCGCACTGCCGTTATCAGGGATAAGACCACGGCAGGGACGTTACTCCAATCTGCCACCTGGTGTACTCATTTATCTGATTTATCTGGCGATGCTGATGACATTTAAAGCATTTTCTTTAAAGCGACCTGAACTTAAATTTTCGATCTTGTACAGCATTGATCTGTTTTTTGCACTTTTGGGTTGTCTGCTCTTTTTCAAAGACAAGTTGAAAAAATTAGTTATCGCAGGAAGATAAACCATGAAAAAAGCAGAGCGTTATATTGCCAGGCATACCTTAATTCCAATTATTGCTATCTGGGCGGGTTTGACCGTATTAGTCAGCTTGTTTACCCTGCTGGCTGAGCTTGGCAGACTGAGAATGCACTATCAGTATCTTCAGGCGATAATGCACGTGGTGATGACTATGCCTGCACTTGCACTACAAATCTTACCGGTTTGTTGTCTGGTGGGTACGGTTGCCGGTTTGGGTATATTGCTTAATCATAATGAACTGATGGTCATCAGAACATCGGGTCTGTCCCGAACCAGAATTTGCCTTGCGGTAATAAAACCGGTTGTTATTTTAATTATTGGCAGTATGTTGCTGAGTGAATTTATTATACCAAAACTTCAGTATGCAGCAGAAATGCAACGCACTACAGCACGTCTTCGTGACAGCCAACAGATAGCAAAAGGTGTCTGGTGGCGTAACCAAAATGATTATATGCACTTTAATGCAATAATGAATAACAGGCTTAATGGCGTGCAAATATTTTCTTTTAATAACCAGAATCAGTTGACAAAAACCACGCATGCAGAATATGCGATTAAAGATGGACGGAAATGGATTCTGAAAAATGTATCAACAATCGATTATCTGCCCAATGAAACTAAAAAAACAACAAAAGAAGCAGAATTATGGAATATTAAACTTAATACACAGTTACTGCAAATAGCGATGACCGTACCTGAATATTTATCTATCAGAGATTTATTTACCTACATCCAATATATGAAAACACAGCATGCAAAAACAGACGGTTATCGGTTATCTTTGTATGATAAATTATTATATCCGCTAACGATTATTTCACTGTTACTAACAGGTATCTCATTTATATTTGGACCATTACGATCAGCAACAACAGGTTCACGTATTTTTGCAGGTATTACCATTAGCATCTTGTTTATGTTGTTGCAGAAAATAAGCGGACCTGCCAGTCTTGTTTTTGGATTTTCTCCTGTGCTGGCAGCGTTGTTGCCCATTATCATTACAACTTCACTGAGTATAGTGCTATTGAGGCGTGTCCATTAATCAATTATATACCTTAACTGGGTTGGTAGGTTTCAAGGTGCCACATCAACTTTATCTGACTTGTAGTGATCTCACGTGTACTGCAAAAGATATCGAAATAATCTACAAAAAACGGTGGAGCATAGAGGTTTTCCATAAAACAATAAAATCAAATACAGCCCTGGCAAAATCACCAACGAAGGTACCGTTAACCCAGGGCAACCATGTATTTATGTCAATTTATTCAGCTTTCAAACTGGAATGTTTGTCGTTAAAGTATAAAATGAACCATTTTGCTTTAAAGGCAAAATTGTACATGAGAGCTATCAGGCAAGCCTTTGATGAACTTAAACGTCTTGAGGCGTGTATTGCGTAACATCAGTTAAGTATTTTATTGGTTTTGCCCCCTGCATAGCTGTTCAATATTACAGATTTTAATTGCAGTGCAGATTTACTTTTGGTAGATTACCCAGACAGACTACAGATCTGCTGTCAGTTAATGAGTTCAGGATATACAAGTGCTAACAGTGTTCTCTTTTCTGTTATGTGACACAGTGCTGTAAATTAAAGTTGAATTGAAAAAAGAGTAGAATAGGTATTAGAACGATCGGGTAACCCCATCTCTCGCATAACTACTCTTAAAAATTATTTTTTTATGCGTTCAATTCAAATAACACTTTGGACAGTTTAACTCATAGTAGCTTTTTAAAAGCTGTCCGAAGTATTGATTCAAATTGACTGCAAGATATCTTTCCGG
>JAPORK010000046.1 GCA_026710285.1 Endozoicomonadaceae bacterium
GCATATTAAATTTCCTCATACAAACCAATTAAATTATTATATTGCTCTTCTGACAAAATAATTTTCAGAAGAATTTTTGTTACGTTTGTTTTACAAGGTGTTTTTTGCAGTATCATAATATAGATAACAATGGCTGATATGTACAATTTGACATCCTCCCCTCCCTAAAGCTGTCTTAGCCATATTTTTTAGGCTTTTATTTTTATCCTGACAGGTTGCCTGCTACTGAATATATACCAGTCTTTCAGGCGTACAACCGTGGGCTGAGCCTGCGGTGTATTCAGTAAAGGTTGATATATTTAGCAGAAAATAAACCTGTGAATAAAAATAAGAGCCTAAAAAATGTAACTAAGAGACAGGTCCTGAAAGGCGAGGCTTTACAGCGTGCCTGGTAAATTTTTTATTATACGAACAATCAACAGACACCTTCTTATTATATTAATTATGGTGAATATTGTTAATTATAGAGACTATTCATGCTTTTCTACGACATAAACAGTTAATTATCATCGTCAGTAATTTTTAGTTTTAAAACAAAAATTATTTTCAATTTTTTCTTGCAGGCTGGTACTTAATATTCACGTCTTAGTTGCAGATACTTTTTTCACTATCAATTTATTATCCATCTGCAACGTTTACATTGCGTCTTACAGTTTAATCATCAGCGAATATCAATTTTTTTCAGCAGCAAAATGATAAAGCATCTTTATTTCATCAGACCATAGTGCAGGCTCTATGGTTTCCAACACTAAGGGAATATGAATAAAGCGATCATCCTGCATAATATAACGGAAGGGTTCCAGACCGATTTCTCCATGTCCTAGACTGTGATGCCGGTCTTTACGTGAAAGATAAGCACCTTTTGAATCGTTAAGATGCATACCTTTTAGGTATTTAAAACCGATGATTGTTTCAAAATCAGCGAAAACTTTCTCACAGGCTGCACGGGTACGTAAGTCATAACCGGCTGCAAAGGCGTGGCAGGTATCAAAACAGACACCTACCCGTGTTTTATCTTCAACCTGATCAATAATTTCTGCAATTTGTTCAAAACGGTATCCCAGATTACTTCCCTGCCCCGCCGTATTTTCAATAACAGCACTAACGCCTTCAACCTGATCTAAAGCCCAATTGATCGATTCAGCAATGGTTTTAAGACATTGTGATTCGCTGATCTGGCGCAGATGACTTCCGGGATGAAAGTTAAGACGGTCAAGCCCTAGTAAACGGCACCGCTCCATTTCGTCAACAAATGCCTGCTTGGATTTTTCCAGCTGCTCTTTATCAGGATGACCTAAATTAATCAGGTAGCTGTCATGCGGAAGAATCTGATGACAGCTAAAAGAATACTTCTCACAATTTTCTTTAAATGCATCAATACTTTTTGTGGTTAACGGCTTTGCTTTCCACTGGCGCTGATTTTTTGTGAACAGTGCAAAAGCCTTTGCGCCAATAGCGTGTGCATTTAAAGGTGCCTGTTCTACACCACCAGCTGCACTTACATGTGCACCTACATATTTTATCTTATCCATCCTGTTCACTACCGTTTACCATTTGTTTTATAGCTGTCTTGTCATTGCAAAAACATTAATCCATTGTCATATTTAGCGAATAGTCACGATAACTCTGACCGCATCACTTTTAATCACTGCATTGTGTAGTGCCTGCTGTCCCTGCTCAGCCTGACGATCCAGTAAAGCTATTTCATCATCACGAATATTAGGATTGACTGCTTTAAGATTGATGATACGGCGACGCTCTGCATCCATCTGTTCAGAAAACGTCTGTATCGCCTTATTGATAACATCTTCCAGCCTTTCATTTGCCAGACTTTCTGCCTGCCGGATCATTGTTTTTATTTTTTCCCGTTCTGCACTAATAAATTTTCTTGCCTGGGAATTTTTTACTTTTTGTAATTGTGCATGCATATCTTCCATTTTAATTTTTTCGACCAGATCACGCATAGCAGGGTCCAGCAGAATATGAATAATGGTGGGAGGAATGAGGCTTTGCAAAAACAGTTGTTCTGCCTGGGGAATATCGGTTACAAAAATAGCTTCCAGTAAAATTGTTCCTGGCGGTAATGCCTTATTTTTAAGCAAAGAGACGGCAGTATTACCAATGTCGCTGGCTAAAAGCAATTCTGTGCCTTCTCTGACCATTGGGTGTTCCGGGGAAATAAACATCATCTCCTCACGATGCAGTGCCTGATCCCGGTCAAAAGTTATGGTAACAGCTTCTTCTGAACGCAATCCCGGAAAAGCATGCACCCGCATATGTCCGCCTGCCCGCACAACCAGGCTATGATCGCCGTGCTCTTCTGCTTCAACACCAAAACAGTCAAATAGTGATTCAAGATAATCTTTTAATTGTTCAGGTTTGTCTTGTTGTAAAATAGCTTCTTTAAGCAAAACACTCTGATTATCGCCGGCAGAACTCAGTTCAATAAGGGTATCCCGACCTTCCTCCAGTTGCTGACTAAACTGATCGTTTAATTTTCTAGTGGTTTCTATCAGCTGCTTATCCTGACCATCACTATTAAAAATCCACTGTTTTAACGCAGCCTGTTGCTCAGAAAAAACTTTACTACCGGCAGGACAACAGCGGTTAAATGCATTAATGCCTTCATAATACCAGCGGAAAAGATTTTCCTGCGCAGTATTACAAAAGAAAGGAATGTGTATTTTAATAATCTCCTGCTGCCCGATACGATCAAGTCTTCCGATACGTTGCTCAAGCAGATCCGGGTTATAGGGTAAATCAAATAAAATTAAATGATGAGCAAACTGAAAGTTACGACCTTCACTGCCAATTTCAGAACAAATCATTACCCGAACGCCTTCCTCGTCACTGAACCATGCAGCAGCACGATCACGCTCAATAATGCTCATCTGCTCGTGAAATACCGCAGCGTACTGACCAGTGAGCCGAAGACTATTTTCCAGATCAATTGCCGTTGCTGCATGTGCACAGATAATCAGCACCTTGTCTTTTATAAATGAGAGAATGTCACTCAGCCATTCAACTCTTGGATCAACCTTCCACCACGGATCAGCATCGTCTATTTTGTCTGTAACAATACTGCGGTAGAGTATTTCCGGATAAAGCTTTTGTAATGGATCAGCAGCTGCTTCAGACACAATCTGATACAATTCAGGTTGTTCAAGCGGATACCCCTGAGCAATACGTTCCGGAAACCCGCTAACACTGCTCCGTGTATTACGAAACAGGATACGGCTGATTCCATAACGATCTGTTAATGCTTTGAGCAGGTTTTTTCTGGTCGCATCACTCATTTCAGGCGTTATTGAAGGATCGGTCTGTCTGACTAATTCCGCATCCGTTTGCTCAAGTATCTCGTGTAATTGTTGTATCTGCTGTGAAGTTAACGGCTTCCTGTCACAGAGTAATTTTGCCAGATCGGCCACAGGCTTATACTGTTCTTCCTGTTTTTTAAAGGCACTGAGCGAATGAAAACAGGCAGGATCAAGCAAACTGAGACGGGCAAAATGACCTTCCTGACCCAGTTGTTCCGGGGTAGCTGTCAGCAATAAAACGCCAGGGGTCTGAGCACTCAACGCTGCAACGAGATTATATTCAGGAGATCCGTCTGATTTTTCTGACCATTGTAGCTGATGCGCTTCATCGACTACCAGCATATCCCACTGACTTTCTTTTACCTTTTGTTGCCGCTGCGGATCAGCACAAAGAAATTCTTTACTGATAAGAATAAATTGTGCACTGTCAAAGGGATTATCTGCATCAGTTGCATTGTATAGGTCTTTATTTAACACAGTAAAATGGAGGTTAAACCGACGTAACATCTCCACCAGCCACTGATGTATCAATACCTCAGGTACAATAACCAGTATACGCTGAATACGTCCGGTTAATAACTGCCGGTTTAAAATAAGACCTGCTTCAACTGTTTTTCCTAGCCCTACCTCATCTGCCAGCAGCACTCTTGGTGCAAAACGATTACCCACTTCGCTGGCAATGTGCAGCTGGTGAGGGATCAGACTAATTCTGTTGCCACAAAGCCCCAGCACAGGAGAAGCGTAAATATGCTGATATTGCTTAAGTGCCTGATAACGAAAATTAAATTCACTATTTTTACTTAGCTGACCGGATAATATACGTTCACGGGGACGGGTAAAAGTTATTTGCCCATCAATAACTACCTCAGCAAGCTCACAGGTTTCCCCCGTGTCATCTCTGGTACCTTTATAAGTAATCAGACCTCCCTTTTCATAAAAAGAGACGATTGTAAACTTCCACCCTTCATGACTCTTAACAACATCATCTTTACCAAAAATCATCCTATATAAAGGATTATTTTGCAATTGGTATACACGGGTTTTTCCCGTCTTAGGGTAAAAAATAGTTATCCTGCGATCCTGAACTTTTAACAGTGTACCTAAACCCTGATCAAGTTCAGCCTCACTGATCCAGCGTTGTCCTGCAACCAATGTTTCCATAAATGACTATCTGTTTATCTTATTAAAAGACCCGATGACTTAAATTAAAACTACTTATGCTATAATACAGACCGCAAAAAAACAAACGCTGTTTTTATTTATTATCTGAATTCAGTGCACTCAAAGCCTGTTTTTTTATAAAAAGATAAATGATAGCCAATATTTTCATGTAAACACAACCTGTAAACAGCAAAAAAGTAATGCTATTCCTCCATGTGATATTTGTAATACACCTCTGCTGGGATAAATGATCTTCCCATAGCACCCAACGAATAAAAACCATCTCCGGCTTTAAGGTAAGCGATATACGTTTCACTTGTTTTTACATGCATGGGTTGAGAGGGTCCACAAATAACTGGATGATACGCTTTGATTTGATAGTGAATATTAATTATCTGACCTGCTGTTAAGTGACTTGCTGTCCTGAAAACTTTTTGTACTTTTGCCTGCGCCTCAATCTTTGTGGTTGCAATTTTTTGCACTTCTGCCTGCGGATCAAGCCGTCTGATTGTTCTGTGTTCACGTTCTGTCTGTTTCGTTGTTAAAGCTATGATGGATATTTCTAATTTTTCCGGGGATTCATCCTGAAATTTTTGATAAGCGTATGGAGGTAATTCGGCTTTTAAAAAAATCGGGAACAGTAGCGCTAAAACGCCTGTCATCTTAAGTAATACTGGAAATTTCATATTTTCTCCTTGTGAGATTATTTAATCTAACTGATTATCTATGCCTTTACATTTCTATGTAAACACAAGCTGTGAACAGCAAAAAAGTAATGCTATTCCTCTATGTCATGGTCAGGGTGATGCAATGATTCGGGTGCACCTTTGTGTTGACGGGCTCCTCTTCTGTGGTGATAGGCTCCTCTTCTATGTTGACAGGCTCCTTCT
>JAPORK010000091.1 GCA_026710285.1 Endozoicomonadaceae bacterium
ACCAAATAGGTATAACCTGGCGCAGCTCCTCCTTTATTCTCTCATAATTAGTTTGTTTCTTAAGGTGTTCAGTATAATTATTAGTATGCTTCATAAATTGTCTGAAAAGACGAGCAAATGAACTATCTTGATACCAGCTTTTCGGATAAAGACTAAGCACCCCCATAATTTGAAGATTTTTTGCAGCTTCTGCTGACGGGTTTACATCCTGCAAACGTTTTTTATCTGCGACAGAGAGATCACACGATAAACAATTTGTAATGCTGTATAAGATGGCATCACACAGACCCCATTCGTAAACTAAATGGACAGAATTGCGGATAATACCGCAGGATATATCATATTGTATCGCCTGGCAAAATCTTTCAGATCCAGCAGAATTACCATCTTTTTTTTCAGGCGTTTTTGTATCGAATGTATATTTTAGCCACTTTAATGTACCACCATTTTTCCTCAGATAGCTGAGATAATCTGATCTTAAATCCACATAGTCAAGAAAAAGAAGCAGTGCTTTTTCCTTATTTTTCTGGGTTTTATCATTCTGTTCTGAAAGCTTAAATATTTCATCTGATCTACATTGCAGTTTTAGGTGTTTGGTCCACATACTCTCAAGATCAGGGTCGCCCATCCAGCTGGTGGGGTGGTTATTTGCACAGGTAAGCTTAAAGTTTTCTCTTCATATTCCTGGCTGTCTGCTCTGGCTGCAAAAGGCTTATCAGCTTTATCAATGGCTGATGATAATTCTGGCGTTACCTCCGGAACCTGCCGTGTTGACCGGACGTTTCTGGTCTTTTCAGTGGTATTAATTGCCTGATCATCAACACAATCCAGCATAGTTTCAGTTGTTGTTTGCACTGAAACAGGGTTTCCGGCAAAAACCCCGGATGTAGTTGTTGCTGATTTTGGTGAGCTTGTTTTTACAGCATTGCCAGCTTGCTCTCCCCCAACCGACCTAAATGTATTAATTTCCATATTTTTTCCACTCTACACAGTAATTCACTTTGCTAAGTTAGAGATTTACACCTGAATCTTTGTTCCTCACTGCCAGAGATCTGAACAAGCTTGTTTATATTTAATAACCATTTTGCACTGATTCCGGATATTGTTATACTCAGTCACAGGCATAACCTGGCAGGTCAACCATGCTGGCTAACCTCTGCTTAAACATTAACCTGATGGTAAAAATTTGTTGTGCCGTATTACATTGATAAGCGGTTACAATTAAGCGTATAATAGCCGGGTAAACAGTCTGTTTTGGAATGTTTACGGGGTTGCAGAATAAACCTTACAGCAAACACAAATTTTGACTCCAAAATACAAAACAACATAAATCTGTCTGTATTTTCAGGTGTCACAAGACATTTAGTAACAGTGAGTATTTCATGTCCGGAAAATCAAACCAAACCGGTGATTATACACGAACCATTATCATCGGTGATGTTCATGGGTGTTTTGATGAATTGCAGGCTATATTGAAAAAGGTCGCTTATAGCCCTCAGTCAGACCGGCTGATTATGACAGGGGATGTTATCAGTAAGGGTCCATATCCATTTAAAACACTACAGTTTTGTCGTGAAATCAATGCTGAAGTTGTAGCGGGTAATCATGAATATGCTTTTATGCTTTATCTTCAGGGAAAAAAACCACCGTATTCAGGTTTTTTACAGCTAAAACAAAATATGTTACCTGATATTGAGCAGTGGCAGGAATGGTTTGAGCATCTGCCGCTGTTTATTGCAACATCTGAATTTCTTGTTGTTCATGCTGGTTTACACCCCTCTCTTCCTGTGGAAAAAACAGACCCACACATTCTTACAACCATTCGTACCTGGGATGGAAAAGGCGAGTCACTCAACTGTGAGAACGATCCGCCATGGTTTGACTTTTACACAGGGAAAAAATTAGTTATCTTTGGTCACTGGGCAAAACGGGGACTTGTTGTGAGGGATAATGTGACCGGACTTGATAGCGGGTGTGTTTATGGTAATGATTTATCTGCGCTTATATTGCCGGAACGTAAAATCGTACAGGTAAAAGCCGCACAAACTTATCAACAAATATCCTGAGATACTGTTGATTTGACCTGCCAGATGATTATATGCGATCCGGCTAAAAATTGTCATCAGTTTTACCTGTAAACAGAAAATATTAAGGATAAAAAATTTGACACGACCAATAACGTTTACTACTCTTGCCCGTTCATTGAAACTGAACGTATAATATTTGTGTATAAACATCCACAAGGTATTAAAATAACAACGAAATTTTATCGCATAACTATAGCAGTATAATAAAATGAAGTATTTTTCTAAGTTAATTATTGTTGTTTTTAGTTTATTTCCTCTTTGTTTAAAAGCATTGAGCATACAGTTAGAGCTTGATGTCAATGTGCAAGCATTACGAGAGATTACGGGTAAACTTAACATATCAGAACCAAAAATAGAGTTTTCAGCAAATATTGATCGCTTTTTTATAAATCCGGAAGCATCAGAGCTAAAAAAGACAGATGGCGATACAAGTGACAAAACGCAACACAAAAAATACAATCATTACTCTGCTCAAATACCGCTGGACTGGTCAGCATTTGCTCATCAGGAAAGCAGGTGCAGAAAGTTAGAGGAAAAAAATTTGGCACACAAAAATTCGGCTGCCAATGAAGAAGTGGCAATCCCCCTTTATCTAATGTTTAAAAACAGTCACGGAACCGATGTGCGAATTTTTTGCGCAATGATTGCTTATAGCTCGTTAGTAAGGCGTTTTGACGTTTTCACACCCAAACAGAAAGCTATTTTGTCGAATGGAGAGGTTTGCTTTCAGCTTCTTAACAGAATGTCGATAAATGTGACATCTGGCAATGGTGAGCCTGTTATTATTGATGATCTGATGAGTTTAGAAGATAAAATAATAAAGTTGCATATAGCGTGTGATGGCATCTATAACGATGCTGAAGAAAAGAATTCAAGCTTTATGTATAGCTAAAACATGCTTCAATTTTATTTTTTTCTCTTTATTTAAATGCACAAAAAATGCTGTTAATGACTTATATAAATCATATTCTGATACACAAGGGTTTGATCGGATTTGAATCAACAGAAACTAAAAAAAACCGCCTTATATCTCTGTCCTGAAGGACAGAGTTTTACGGCGTGTCAGATAATATTATTTTTATTTATGATGATATTCTCTATTGATTCATATTTTTTTGTCACCGTAAATCAATCAGACTTATCTCTTCTTTCGACTTTTTTATAACATCAGTTTCAGTATTGTCCTCCAAGAGCCCTAAACACTTAGGATAACCATATTCCCTAGCAATCATTAAAGCTGTCTGTTGGCACATATTTATTGCATTAACATCAATCTCTCGATGTTTCAGTAAAAGCCGTATACACTTATAATGACCATGTTCCGATGCACACATTAAAGCAGTATTTCTCAACGCATCTCTTGTATTAACATCAGTGTTTGGATGTTTCAGTAAAATATGTACACACTTATCATGACCAAATTCCGATGCATTCAATAAAGCTGTACCAGTATGATTTCTTACATTGAGATCTATATCTTTCCGATTCAGCAGATGCTTTAAACACCCATAATGCCCAGTACGCGCTGCAAGCATTAAAGCTGTATCACAATTTTCATTTTCTTCATTGACTTTTATATTGCCATGATTCAACAGGAGTTGTACACACACCTCATGACCACTTCTCACAGCAAGTATTAAAGCAGTATTTTTCCACGCATTTATTGCATTAACATCAATTTTTGGATGTTTCAGTAAAAGCTGTACACACTCATCATGACCCTTTTCCACAGCAACCATTAAAGCAGTTTTACCCTGATCATTTTTTTCATTAACATTAATCTTTGGCTGTTCCAGTAAAAGCTGTACACACTCATCATGACCATGTTCCGATGCAAGTGATAAAGCTGTACCACTATGATTTCTTGCATTGAGATCTATATCTTCCCGCTTCAGCAGATGCTTTAAACACTCATAATGCCCATTACGTGCTGCAAGGTTTAAAGCTGTATCATTATTTTTATCTATTGCATTGACTTCTATATTGTCATGACTCAACAGGAGGCGCTGTACACACTTATCATGACCCTTTTCCACAGCAATCATTAAAGCAGTTTTACCCTGATCATTTTTTTCATTAACATTAATCTTTGGCTGTTCCAGTAAAAGCTGTACACACTCATCATGACCATGTTCCGATGCAAGTGATAAAGCTGTACCACTATGATTTCTTGCATTGAGATCTATATCTTCCCGCTTCAGCAGGTGCTTTAAACACTTATAATGCCCATTACGCACTGCAAGGTTTAAAGCTGTGTTACCAAGCTGATCTTTTTTATTAATGTCAACACCCTTTTTAAGCAGATATTCTACTGCATGCTCATCTCCTTTCAATACTTTCTGCATCAGTAATGTGCTACCGGTGTGAGTAACTTCATGAATATCAATGCAAGACATTTCAAATCTTACTCTCAGCTTGTTCCAAATGTTTTGAATAAAATTTTTTGGAGTTTTGAGGATTGTCTTAACTATTTCCACAAATGAAGATCATGAAAATTTGAATGAATTATCCTTTATTTCTTTTTTAGCAAATTGTCCACTTTGTGCTATTGCATGCTCTTCGCGGATTAATAATTGATTCGAAGTTGTTACGTTGTTTGTATTAGTTAAAAGTATGTTGTGTGACATTTAATATACCTCTTATAAAAACAATCACTATCGTGTCTTTGCCTGTATGTATGACAAATTTTAAAAAAACTTAAGATACTGATTTTAATGTACAGTTTATAAAGTTTTCTGTATATTCAATACTTCAGACAGTTTTTAAAAACCTTCTATGGGTTAAACTTTAAGCCATTGATTTTTAAAGATATCCTTAAAACAAGATCGAAAACAAATCCTTTTGGAATCGACAACTTACAAAAACTGTCCGAAGTGTTGTATATTCAAATAATTCAGTAAGCTGAAGTGCTGATAAAATATAAAAAGAAAGACAACTCTTTTTATAAAAATTCATTCAGAACTGAATATAACTAATTTACCAAATTACAACGTAAATACCAAGCTTTTTATCTTACCCACCTGTTATATTTGTAAGGGCTTAGCACAACTATGCCACCTCAATCGCATCAAAGCCTGGACACAAAAATTGTACAAAGCAAATAATATCAATATCTTAAAGTCAGTTGAATGCAAGACATTTGAGCTTTAACGAGCTCAGTTCACGGTATGTGTTCGACAAAGACTGGTATATTCAGCAGGAAATAAACCGGTTAAAGTAAAACACGAGTTTCGCAATAACAGTTTGGACAAATTCAGTGATTGAACAGAAAAAA
>JAPORK010000497.1 GCA_026710285.1 Endozoicomonadaceae bacterium
TAACAATTAAGTATTCATATCTTAAAAATTCTATTCATAATACCTTCATTAGCCGCTGAACATAAAATATAAAGGGCGGCGTCCATTTTATTATTGTCCATTGTTTCTATTTATCTAATCTCTTATCAGGATAATAAAAATAAATCTGTGCATTAAGAATGCATAAACACAGCAATTGTTCACAAGTGATGGAACATTTGTTTTCCAGACTAACAGAGATGTTGATATGAAATGCTTTTATCGTTTATTTTTTGCAGTTTAGGTAATCTTAACTGTCAGAATAACCAACAGACTTGTCAGATATTATTAAATGTAACATTGTCGAATATTAAACTTTAAAAGAATAGTTAATGTCTATATCACCCTATTTGTGGACGGTTTTAAAAATTCATAGGATGTAAACCTGAAAAATCACTTTAAACAGGGCGCTAATTTACATAGCACTAAGATAAAATGATTTTGGATAAATAACTTAAAAGTTTTTAATCAAGGAGCAATAAAATGGAATCAGTAACACAAAACATGAGTTATCTCAATACGTATACAAATGATAGCCCTAAGTTACATACCGAGACAAACAGCCGTCTTAGTATGGTTACACCACATAAATTTTTAGGTGTCACCTGTCCGTGTCAACTAAAGGCAGCTAAAGTCAGAAACAGGCTGATTAAGTCAATTAATAACAATGAAACTGACATGGTTGCTTTTCGCTACCTGGAAAGTAAAAAGATGCGTTATTCCACTGCACTTGAGGCTATGATGTGCTTTGCATTGCCTATGGTAATCCCCTATTCATTCTATAATCAACAACCGTTTCTCTCTTGTACTGTTGTGGCAGCGAGCCTTTCTGATGGGATTATCAATGTTGGGAATACACGTCGATATGAAGAAACAAGCCAATTAGCAGCTGATTATTTAGAAAAAAAGTTGAGTCTCAGAACTTGTGTAAAAATTGAGGACTTGTTGTTTATTAAAAAAGATTTTGATGAATTGCTGCAGATATTGTCAGATCATAACGTAAATACCTCGTTATTAGAAGCGAAGCTAAGAGAAAAAGCTATTACTCAAAATACTTTGGAGTAAAAAAAGAAAAGAGCATCAGATATGTAACCGCCTGTTATGTGTTTAAAATAAAAAGTTAATTTTATGTCTGAATCTCGTATTGTCATCCAGGCGGTATATAAATTTTTGATCATCATGTCATCTGTCGTTATTTTGCTTTTCTGCACATTTGATGCAATATTCGGTATAGGGCATAATTTGTAAACGCTCTAAGGGGATGTCACACCCGCATCCTGTGCAGATAGCATACTCTTCATGTTCAATACGTTCCAGCGCCTTCTGAATTTGATAGATTTCTATTTGTGCTTCATATTCAAGGTTATTAAGCACTTCATCATTGCTGCGTTCTTGTGCCTGTTCTGACCAGTCATCACTATTTTTTTTTGTCATGTCCCGTTTTATATTTTTAACACGTATTTCTAGTTCATCTTTACGTTGAAGCAGCTTTTGGTGTAATTCATGTGTATCAAAATTATCAAAATTCATGGATATTCCCTATTCTTTTCTGTTTTTTTTATATCTGTCTGAGTTCAGGATATTAATTATCAGCACTTTTTGTTTGATTAATATCATACATTGTGATTAAGTCGTATTATGAAAAATATCGGTTAAAAATATATAATTTATAGCGTTCAATATTATATTCTATCAGATTATTGCAAGATCATGAGTTTATGTTTTAACTTAAAAGCCAGATATTATATTTTATATTAGTCTGTATATAACCCGTTTAAAAACCTGTAACTTCTGTCAAAAAAATGAAATAAAACGATTATAACTAAATTACATTAAAAAATACCTGTTAGAAATTAATAAAATAATAAAACAATTATAAGTTGTTTTCTATAGTAGAAGAAGTTCTTCTCTATAAATATTATTATTTATATCAAACGTTGTAATCACTATAGAAATATTTAATAGTAATTACATCTATTTTTCTTTGTACGTTATGATAAATGTTGTAGCCTGTAAAACTATTGTGAATAGGCTTTTAATTATGAAAATAAATAAATTAAGTTTTTATGTTGTTTCTGTCTTTAATCAGCAGCAAAAGAATACTGTATGTAAATATCGATCAAATGCTGATTAATAGCTGATATACTACACAGATTTTAAACACTAAAAAGCAGAAATATCTCCTTTTCCTGCACGTATAATTTCCGGAATATTGTTTAATAAACTGACAACAGTTGTTGATTGTAACCCACAACATCCACCATCTAAAATAAGATCAACAGATTTTTCTAGCTTGTTTTTAATTTCTTCAACATCATTAAGCGGCAAAGTTTTACCTGGTAAAATTAGTGTAGAGGTTAGTAGTGGAGCCTCTAACAATTGAAGCAAATGTCGTACAATTTTATAATCAGATACACGTAACCCAATAGTACGCTTTTTAGGATGCAACAAGAGTTTGGGTACAGATGTAGTTGCCTTTAAAATAAACGTATAAGGTCCAGGAAGGTGTGATTTTAATAAACGGTATGCCGGATTATCAACTCTTGCATAAGTTGCAATTTCTTTTAAGTCACTACACATTAATGTGAAGTTATGTTTTTTATCAAGGTTACGTATTTCCTTTATACGAGAAATTGGTCTTTTATCTCCTAAACAGGCACCTAACGCATAAGCTGAATCTGTAGGATAAACAATAACCCCACCTTGTTTAATAATTTCAGCAGCTTCAAGCAATAGTCTTTTTTGTGGGTTTTCTAAATTTAGTTTAAATACTCTGCTCATAACATCAAATAGTAATTTTATTTATATATTTTCCATCAATTATTTTTGTTGAACTTCAATAATTATAGACAATTAAACTGATAGTAGCACAGTTAATAATTGATATTTATTTTATAAAGAATTATCCACATACTAAAAAAAATGCCAGCAGAGGATGCTGGCCAGTTGGGGGGAGGGTAAATAAAAGCAGATTTATTAAAATTATTGTTTTAAATCAGCTGTTGTTTCATACTCATTTGTAATTGCGAATCCTGATTGCTTTGAATAACTGCACTCTTCCCGTCTTCTATATCCTGAATGACTTTACTCAATGCCTGTGATTCTTCTTCCTGCTGTTGCATCATTTTTGCCATATCCGCTAACCATTGAGTATTATCATTTTGTTTTGTCTCAACTGCTCCACTACTATCTTCAGCAATCGCTGTACTTTCTGAGTCACTGCTATCTGGCACACTGACCTGGATATTGTCAGGATAACTCTCGGGTGCAAGCAACGGCTGCTTGTCTCCCATCATATGATCAACTAAGACCTCATTAATATTAATACTGCTCATATTATTGTTGTCGATCATTTGACCCAGCTCATAGTGCGTTGCATCATCCAGGGCTCCTGCCTGATGAAGCCCATTCAGCTGTTCATGCAATTTGGTTTTTTTCTCTGCTGTATGCTCTCCTTCTATACCCCTTCTTTCTTCACGTGCTGCTTCTCTATAGTCATCTTTAAACTGGATCATTTGTTTGCCAACATCTGGTCCATATTTGTGCATCATCATCTCGTTGCGGATTTCATTTGCACTTTGTTTGTTGTTACCATTAAATACTGAGTCACCTTTGATTGCCTCTACGATTAAAAGAGGAGGAAGTATTGCCGGCATTATTTTTTTCACTACATTTTGACATTTATTACCTTTCTCTTTAGCCTTTAACCGTGCTTCCATCTGCTCAAGCATTTTGTCACTGTTCTTTTTGGCATCGTCTTTCCTTTGACTGGCCACTTCCTGCTGAAATTTAGCCTGAATTTCATCTGTCTGACTGCGTAATCCTGAGAGAGTCGCTTCGAGGTTAGCGGAGTCCATGGTGTTTAATCCATTGAGTGCACCCTCCTGCGGTGTGGCAATAATAGCGGTGGCAGCACCTTTTGCTCCTGTTGTTGCTTCTGTACCCGCCTGATGACCAACTGACAAGGTATTGTCACCAATGTTACCCATCCCTGTTTTTGCCAGCTTTTCTGCCTGTTGGGTGGTTTCAGCATGACGTAATTCCTGTACTTGTGGTTGATTCTGTATACCACCAACACTGCTCATAGATTATTCTCCGTGATATTATTCAGTAAGGTTTGTGCTGACCTGAGTTCACCGGCATATGCCGTCTTACCTTTGCTCAGGTTGATGGTTTGTTTAAGATTTTCCGCAGCTTGTTGATATTCATTTTGTGCAATCTGGCTCATGGCTAAATTAAGACATGCATCAGGATTACGTGGATCCAGATCAACTGCATTTTCCAAAATGTATTGGGCCTGCAGATACTCTCCCCGCTGATACTCGCTGGCTCCTAATGCAGTCATGTAGCGTGAGTCGGTATGGTCATGTATGCATAAATAACGAAAGATTTTACTGGAAAGTTCAAAATTTTTGTTTTTATAATGCTGATGACCTAATGCATATATACCTTCCAGAAGCCGTGCATCTATTCCTTTGCATTCAGCAATTGTTGTCCCTTTGTGTAGTAATCCAACTGCTTTATGATCCGTTCCTAATGCTTTTAATGTATCTTTAAATGCCCCCATAAATACTCCCTGTAATATTATTGCTAATAAACAGTTTATCAATCCATGCATTCAGCATGACTGATAAAGTAAGGTGTTCTCACAAATAATAAACAAACTGAAAAAGGTTAATCAGATTCAGCTAAAGATATGCCAAACATCTGTCTGCCTGTCCTAATACCATTAAAGTCAGGAACAGTAGGCTTACTGTGAGACAGCTGAGCTAGAAACTAAACAAACAGCATGGCTTGCGTCATGAATATATTGCACTTAAAGCCTGTGTTAAAGTGGGATAATAAAAATTAAAACCGGTCTGAAGCAGTTTAGCAGGCTTCACATTTTGTCCATACATGAACAGATCTGCCATCTCTCCAAATAAGATGCGCTGAATGCCATTTGGTATAGTAAACCAGGCAGGACGGTGCATTTGTGCTGCCAGTTGTTGGGTAAACTCCCTGTTGCTGACAGGATTCGGTGCAGTAAGATTAAATGCACCGTGACAGGAATGATTTTTTAATAAAAATATAATGGCGGCAACCACATCATCCAGATGAATCCATGACATCATTTGTTTTCCATCACCCAAAACAGCACCCATCCCAAGCGAAAAAGGCAGTGCCATTTTTTTAAGTATTCCCTTGTTCCGGACAAGTACAATGCCTGTTCTGAGCAGAATTGTTCTGGATATTGATGCGACCTGTAGCGCAAGTTCTTCCCAATGGGCGCACAACCGGTGAGAAAATTCGTCATGCATCTGCACAAAGGATTCATCAATGCTGATGTCAG
>JAPORK010000489.1 GCA_026710285.1 Endozoicomonadaceae bacterium
GGGCGGAGTGGAGTTGAGTCAAAGCCAGCTTATAAAAAGCAAAAAAGCCAAAAGCATAATTCCTGCTTTTGGCTTTCTATAATTTCTAAAATTACTTAAAGACAGACTTAAGCAATAATTTTAGAAACAACACCTGCACCAACGGTACGTCCGCCTTCTCTGATGGCAAAACGTAAACCTTCATCCATCGCAATTGGGCAGATTAGTTTAGCGATGATCTTAACGTTTTCTCCAGGCATAACCATTTCAGTACCTTCAGGTAATTCAACAGTTCCTGTAACATCAGTAGTACGGAAGTAAAACTGTGGACGATATCCTTTCAAGAAAGGAGTATGACGTCCGCCTTCTTCTTTGGTCAGTACATAAATTTCTGATTCAAACTGAGTGTGTGGTGTGATAGAACCAGGATGAGCCAATACCTGACCACGCTCAATTTCATCACGCTTGGTACCACGCAGTAAGCAGCCCACGTTCTCACCTGCACGACCTTCATCAAGCAGTTTACGGAACATTTCAACACCAGTAACTGTAGTTTTTACAGTCTCTTTAAGACCAACAATTTCTACTTCTTCACCGACTTTGATAATACCACGCTCAACACGTCCGGTTACTACAGTACCACGACCAGCAATAGAGAATACATCTTCAATAGGTAGCAGGAATGGCTGATCAATATCACGCTCTGGCTCAGGAATATAAGAATCCAGTGCTTCTACTAAATTTTTAACAGCAGTAGTTCCCAGTTCATTGTCATCCTGACCATTTAATGCCATCAGTGCTGAACCTGCAATGATAGGTGTATCATCACCTGGGAAATCATATTCACTTAACAGATCACGCAGTTCCATTTCAACCAGTTCAAGCATTTCTTTGTATTCGTCAGTACCAACGCCGCCACAATCTTCAGCCAGCAAGTCTGCTTTGTTAAGAAATACAACAATCTTAGGAACACCAACCTGACGGGATAATAAGATATGCTCACGTGTTTGAGGCATAGCACCATCTGTTGCACCACATACCAAAATAGCGCCATCCATCTGTGCAGCACCAGTGATCATGTTTTTGATATAGTCAGCGTGTCCAGGGCAGTCTACGTGTGCATAGTGACGGTTTGTAGATTCATACTCAACATGAGAAGCAGCAATCGTGATACCACGTTCACGCTCTTCAGGTGCATTATCAATCTGATCAAACTGTTTGACTTCACCACCATAAACTTCTGCACAAACACGAGTCAGTGCTGCTGTTAACGTTGTTTTTCCATGGTCAACGTGACCAATAGTACCTACGTTAACATGCGCTTTTGTACGTTCAAATTTTTCTTTAGCCATTTCTGCTTTACCTTGTATTAAACGAATTTAAGTTTAAATCAAATATATTAGTATGGTCTGATGACCTACTGCTTATTTAACCCTGTTTATTTTGCTTACCGCCTCGGCAATATTAGCTGGTGCTTCAGCGTATTCTGTAAACTCCATAGTATAGGTTGCTCTGCCCTGCGTTGCTGAACGCAGATCTGTGGCATAACCAAACATTTCCCCTAGAGGGACTTTGGCCGTAATAACTTTACCCATAGATCCGTCATCCATTCCCTGCACTATACCGCGACGACGGTTCAGATCTCCCATTACATCTCCCATATAATCTTCAGGTGTAACCACCTCAACAAACATAAGAGGTTCCATCACTACAGGGCTTGCCTGAGGAGCATATTTTTTGAGCGCCTGAGATGCTGCAATTTTAAAGGCCATTTCGCTGGAGTCAACCTCGTGGAAAGAACCATCATATAAGCGAGCTTTCAGACCAAGCAAAGGATAACCGGCGATGACACCATTTTGCATCTGCTCAGAAATACCTTTTTCAATTGCAGGGATATATTCCTTAGGAATCACACCACCAACAATCTGATTAATAAACTCAAGCCCCTCTTCACCTTCGTCAGCAGGTGAAAATTCAATAACAACGTGACCATACTGACCACGCCCTCCGGTCTGGCGAGCAAACTTATGGTTTGCATCAACAGAGGTCGTTAGTTTTTCACGATAAGCTACCTGAGGCTTACCTACATTTGCTTCAACATTAAATTCACGACGCATCCGGTCAACAATAATATCCAGATGAAGTTCACCCATACCGGAAATAATTGTTTGCCCTGTCTCTTCATCTGTTTTTACACGAAAAGAAGGATCTTCCTGTGCCAGTTTTTGTAGTGCAACACCCATTTTTTCCTGATCTGCTTTTGACTTAGGTTCAACAGCCACAGAAATCACAGGTTCAGGGAATTCCATTCGCTCAAGAACAATTTTATCATTCATGGAACACAAGGTATCACCCGTTGTTACATCTTTCAAGCCAACCAGTGCAACAATGTCACCCGCAAGGACTTCTTTGATCTCTTGTCGGTTGTTAGAGTGCATTTGCACCATACGACCCACACGATCACGCTTTTCTTTGACACTGTTGTAGACAGTATCTCCCGAAGCCAGCTGTCCCGAATAAACCCGGACGAAAGTTAGCGTACCCACAAAAGGATCGGTAGCAATTTTAAATGCCAGCGCAGCGAAAGGTGCGTTATCATCGGCTTTACGGGTATCAATTGTTTCACCGTCTTCCAGCGTTCCTTCAATCGGTTTAACTTCTTCAGGAGAAGGCATGTATTCAATAACAGCATCAAGAACAGCCTGCACGCCTTTATTTTTAAACGCTGATCCACCAAATACCGGAATAATTTCATTTGCCAGCGTTCGCATACGAATGCCTTTGCATATATCTTCTTCGCTAAGGTCGCCTTCTTCCAGATAGTGCTCCATCAGCTCTTCAGAAGCTTCAGCTGCAGATTCTACCAGATGTTCGCGCATTTGCTGACAGGTATCCATCAGTTCAGCGGGAATTTCTTCGTAGTTGAAAGTCATTCCTTGGTCGGCTTCATTCCAGATAATCGCTTTCATTTTAACCAGATCGACGACACCTTTGAAATCATCTTCAGCACCAATGGTCATTTGCATAGGCACAGCATTTGCACCCAGACGATCACGCAACTGATCGATAACCATTTGATAGTTTGCGCCAATTCGGTCCATTTTATTTACAAAAACCAGACGTGGAACCTGATATTTATCCGCTTGTCGCCATACGGTTTCTGTTTGTGGCTGAACGCCTGAAGAACCACAAAGAACAACCACAGCACCATCAAGCACCCGCAGAGACCGTTCCACTTCAATAGTGAAATCTACGTGTCCTGGAGTATCAATAATATTTACTCTATGCTCATCAAACTGACCCTGCATCCCACGCCAAAAACAGGTCGTTGCAGCAGAGGTAATTGTAATACCGCGCTCCTGTTCCTGTTCCATCCAGTCCATGGTTGCAGCACCGTCATGTACTTCCCCAATTTTATGACTGAGACCAGTATAAAAAAGTACACGCTCGGTAGTTGTTGTCTTCCCCGCATCTACATGAGCACATATACCAATGTTACGATAGCGGCGTATCGGAGTTTTACGTGCCACAGTTTAAACCCTCTGTAAAAAAATCAAAAACGGTAATGTGAAAATGCTTTGTTTGCTTCTGCCATACGATGAACGTCTTCGCGTTTCTTATAAGCGGCACCTTTTTTCTCTGAAGCATCAATGATTTCACCAGCCAGACGCAGCGCCATTGACTTTTCACCACGCTTACGCGCAGCTTCTACCAGCCAGCGCATTGCTAACGTTGTACGACGGGCAGGACGCACTTCCACCGGAACCTGATAAGTAGCACCGCCGACACGACGCGATTTTACTTCGACAACAGGGGCTAATGTTTCCAGTACGGTTTCAAAAATTTCGACAGGATCTTTACTTATGCGCTCTAAAACTTTGTCCAGCGCAATATAAACGATTTTTTCAGCAACGGATTTTTTACCGTCAACCATTAGATGGTTAATAAATTTAGCCAGCGTTTTATTACCAAACTTAGGATCTGGTAACACTTCGCGTTTTGCGGCAACGCGTCTTCTTGGCATGATAAGTCCTCAAATTTTTCTTCAGGTTGCTCCGAGATCAATAATAACCCGGCCTTACTCTTATCACTCATGTAACAAATTGATATCTCAGTATCTGATTTAATGTTAAATCGGTATGATCAAAAATAATTACATGGTCAAAAAGTGATGTGATAACAATTTAACTCAGTGCAACATTACTTTTCAATAAAAATAAAGATTTTACAGTATATGGTTAATACTTATCCTTTAGGTTTTTTAGTCCCGTACTTAGAACGTCCCTGTTTACGATCATTAACACCCTGTGTATCCAGTGTACCACGAACAGTATGGTAACGAACACCTGGTAAATCTTTAACACGTCCTCCACGGATAAGCACAACACTGTGTTCCTGGAGATTGTGTCCTTCACCACCAATATAAGATGTTACTTCAAACCCGTTGGTCAAGCGAACACGACATACCTTCCGCAGCGCAGAGTTTGGTTTCTTTGGAGTAGTGGTATACACACGGGTACACACACCACGGCGTTGTGGACATCCCTGAAGTGCAGGTACATCAGTTTTCTGTACCTTGCGTTTTCTGGGCTTGCGCACAAGCTGATTAATTGTTGCCATATTACATCAAGTCTCCTATAGACTTAAATTTACAGATAACAAGCAAGATGCGTATTATCCGTTCCAAGTTAAAAAATACCACTTACACCTTTTATCACTTTACTAACCTTCGTCATGAAAGTGAGGATTTTAGTTTGATTATGTTTTTAATGCACCTGCTTGAGAATACACCTAAACTAAAACTTCCACTATTAATTGTTCTGCAGGCTAATCCCTGCCAGTCCTGTAGTTTTACATTTTTTTCATACTAACAGGATAAAGTTAATAATGCTTTGAATAATAAGCAATCATCATTTTTGCATTAAAATATCTAAACCATTATTTGTAAAGTACATCTACACATAATGTGGTGCAGAATTAATCTCTGCAATTGCCAGCTCTGTATAAGGCTAGTATGCAAACATTTATCAACAGCCCTCATTATCAGTCCGAGTTAGTGATGACTTATATACAATACACTATCCGGAAAGGAGCAGGCAAAAAAGTTATTAATACCTGCACTACCATCAAAAATGTTCGTACTCAATATATGGTATATAAAAAACATAATTCAAAGGAATTGGATTTTAAAACTCATTGCCACAATCGTCAAGATAAAGTATGATTTTTTTGCTGTTTTTTTAAACTAAAATTCATTTTGATTATTTTTATAAATAATACATCAATAGAAAAAACAATTACTTAAAAATAAAACGCCTCTGTTAAAAGATATTTCAGCTAAGCACAATAGTTTTCACTGCCCTCTTTCTG
>JAPORK010000241.1 GCA_026710285.1 Endozoicomonadaceae bacterium
CTCAGCCCACGGTGCGTCCGGCAAAGGCTGGTATATTCAGCAAGAAACAAACATGCCAGATTAAAAGGCTGAACCTGAAAAATGTGGCTAAGAGACAGGGTCTGTCGACAGTATACAGAAAAACATCACAATTGCTTTTAACTCTGTTTATTAATGTCATTTGTCTTTTAATTAGGCAGCATGTAATATTTGCATGAATAATCTGATATTCAAAAAATATCTTTTTTATCACACATCACCTATTCTTAATCTGCTTTTAAATACGATAAATTTTGAAGCAGTTACCTGTAAAGTTAAATTTTTCTGCTAAACTCTTGCCGCAAACAACTTTTACAGTGTGATTGTTAATATAAAGCTGAGAGCAAAAAAATAATGAATAACAACAAAGCTTCTGCATGTATTATAAAAAAAAATATGAAAAATAACATGTTTATCAGGTTTTTTCTGTTAATGAAACAATTATTTTTCTGTTGTGTATATAGTGTTTTTTTTGTTTTTATAGTTGCAACAACAAATGCAGCATCTGAGTCAAATCAATCAAATGGTAGTCATTTAACCTTTTTAAATTTTTTAGAGCAACACCAGGATTTACCTGTTGAGTATTTATCTGCCATTTACATGGCAGATACTAATTTGCAAAATGAACTGCTTGAAGGAACATCACATCCTGTTTTTTCAGTACTAAAAGCAAAAAAAAAAATTCTCTGACAAGAAAACCGGTTCATCCGTCTTCTGCAGACATTGATTTAAATGATCTTATTTCCCCTTTAAAGGGGGCTGAATATATTAATCAGAACAGAATGTTTCCATTAACACAAGTCCCGCTATTTTCCTGGTTACTAAAAGAATATGGTCCCTGTGATTATTCAGGTGAATCTGGTACTACATATCTGCTATCAATAACTATTGGCGGTATGCTTTATGATCTTAAATGTCGGGCAGAAAATGACGCTATTGCAAGACTTGTATTGGAGTTTTTAAGCCAACCTTATATAAAAGATATACACTCGAGGTCAGCTGATCACCCCTGGTTTACCAGATGTGGTCAATACCTGTCAAAGTTTTTCTTTCCCAAAAAAACAGAACTATCTTTCTCAGAAAAAATGGCATCGCTGGGAGGCTCACCTTACACAGAAGAGCAGGGCAGAAATAAAAGACTTATTACGCTTAAAGAAAAAGGATATAGCTATAAAAAAGATTATGATTTTATTAGTTGTGAGCCGGGTGAAAACGGAAAAGAAAGATCTGTATCGTTTGACGAAGTTGTACTACCTACAAAAAAAATAGAAAAGCTAATTTATGCTGATTATCCGGTTTTAAAAGGATCCTGTGATAAATCTGCTCTTACAACCGGAATGAAAGCAGCTACATTACTTACCGCAGGGTTATCTTTATTTCCTGTAGCAAGTGCGCTGATGCCACCAACACCACCTCTATCACAAAATGAAGTGAATAACGTTTGTAATCCATATAACACATATACATTGTTTGAGGCAGGTTTTGCTGAGAGTTTACGACGTAACCCAACAGATTGTTTTACATTAGGCACAAACATTACTTTAACTCAACTCCATAGTTTGCCTGTTTTTAAAAATTGTGATACTCCTTTTTCCGGAATATTTAATACAGGAGGGTATACGATTAGAGCAGAAAACGAAGCACGCTCTATTTTTGGTTGTATCGATCAGGCAACAGTGACAGGGCATTTTGATTTTTGTACAGATAACAACAGATATACTCCACCACTTATTGCAGAAAAAGTATTAAACGGAAGTATTATTAGTATTCAGCAAGCAAAGAATTGTACGATACAGCGTCCGATGTTTGGTGATATTGTCGGTGACAATAATCAGATTACTTTTTCTGGTGAATCAAAAGAAATAAGAGTTAAAAGTGATACAGGTATTATTGCAACACACGTATTAGGCAATAACAATATGATCACAGCAAGACAGGCACAACCACATGATTCGCGGATTGTTTTTACAGCAGGAGGTCATAACAATACGTATCATCAACAGAGCATGAATATTACACGATTCACCGGTAGAAATCCACCTGATAATAAACTGTTAATAGCAAGCAATTTTGCAGGTGGTGGAACTAATATTATACAAAATAATATTAAGGCTAAACTCCTTACAAGGAATACTTATACTTCAAACCATGGAATATCGAATGCCCGGAATGAAATAGCAGGCATTTTTTCTTCTAATCTTGATATTAATATTAAGACTCTTCCTCCTCTGCAGAATGAGATAAGATTAACCAACATTAGCGATAATTCTGAACAAAGAGCTGTGGTTGCAAATCATGGGCGCTTTGAAATATTTAAAGATAACTACTGGCAATCAATTTGTGAAGATACATTTTATCAACGCACAGCGCATGCTGCCTGTAAAGCGCTGGGGTTCAGAGAGGCGGAGAGTGAAGGGGAAAGGTTATCACTTAAAGAAAGATTGTCTGCAACTAAACTCACATCTTTACCGGTTCATCTAAAAAACGATGTACTGGCTATGAACGGGATCTGAATGACTGTCGGACAGAAAGTAATAACAGGGTTTGTCCGGAGAATAGTGAAGCCTTTCTTTCCTGTTCTCATAATGATACGGCTCCTGTTCGTAATAGTAGCGCATACCTGAGGTTAACTGATTACACTTCAAATCATTCTGAGCGTTTTGATACAACGAATACTGGCACAGGGCGTCTGGAGTTTATTGCTAAGTCTGGTTCTGACATAAGCAAGGTTACCCTTTGTAAACTTGGTTTTTCTGCTCAATCAACAGAGAATGCATGCAATAGCATGGGGTTTGATGGTGGAGAGCAGATTCACCCATCTTCAGTAATATCTTTGGATCAGGATACACCTCAGTACAGAATTCATGCACTGCACACAGAAGGAACAAAAGTCGTTCTGTCGATTAATCATAATGCTGGAAATTGTACCCGTGATAAAGATGTCGTTCTAAGATGTAATCGAAAAATTGCTCCTGGTTTGAATGTTTTGTTAACAGACAGACACAGCAATGATACATATCGTGCAAATGTTTCATCAACAGGATTTGGAAGGCTGGAAATACACCATGCTACAAAAAAAATAAAAAGTTGGAGAGCACTTCGTCCTGAGAGTCTTTCAAATAACGCTGCTACAGTTGTTTGTAAGAGGCTTGGGTTTAAAAATGGAATGATCTCTCATTTAACAGCTAATTCCACAATTAAGACTTCTGTTTCGACTTCTTTTGTCAGGAGAAGATTATTTACTGTGGTGGAAGAGTTGGTTCTTGACTGTAAGTTAAGGAGAGATTCTTTGGAGTCCTGCGTGAAACTTGAAGACTTCGTAACTGCACCAGTCACTAATGCTGTTTTATTGTGTAATAAAAAATCTGGGGAGGAGATACGAATTTCACAAAAAGCCTGTTTGGCATCAAATCAAAAGAATACAATTTTTTCAGGTTCATATAATGCAGCGGATGATTGTATGACTGTTCAGTGTCCGGTTATATTATGGGATATCAATAGTGTAAAGTTATCTGATAATATTGTTAGTCAGTGTCTTTCACAACAATTAGATACAACAAACAGAGAAGACTGGTTAACCATGTGGAATGCAAGATGTAAACACAGCTCTGATCACTGTAGTTGTCATTTACCTCATGGGAAACTGCTGGGATTTGTTACGAAAGATCCTCAACATGATGAGGCATATTTGATTTCCCGTCAGACTTATCCTAATAATAAAACTGCCAATGCTAAAGGGCTTGTTTTGGTTAGCAGGTTATTTTCCAATGAAATTCCACGGGTGTTGAATCCGGCTAATGAGGTGTTGGAAACAGAACAGTTACCCGTTAAACATATTATAAACGAACAATATTTGATGGGTGTTTATCCTGCATCAAATGATGGGAACATTCAATTATTCATGACATCGCTGGAGCATAGTAGTAATACTTATCGGGCGCAAACATATGATCTTGGTGGCAAAGCTTTATTGTTAACATCAGATACTATTTTTATAAAAAATACAGACAAACCGGAGATTATATCCTATCAGTTAAATTTAATAATGAACGATAGCATAACATTTAATCTTATCGAACTACCCTCTAAGCATATTACATTACCTGAAAATACAGCAAATGCTTTTACAGCAGCATTAAAAAACAATTGGTTTCATGTGGCTGCAACAAATAAAAACGACACCAGTAATATTTATGTGATAAGTTACAATATTGCTGGAAATTCATGGGATCCCGACTGGAGGCGGGTTGATGGTCTTACACCAAACAATATTACAAACTATAATATGGTTATTAATAATTGTAGTCAGATACAATTTTTATCTAATGATCAAATAATGTCAACTAATCCGGTTTCGGTATCGATACCTGAATTTGGGGGTTGCTTGTCATTTTCAAAAGTAAAAGAAGCAGAAGAATTTAAGGTAACAGTTCCGGCAATACAACCAGCACCTGCTGAGATAGTTTCAGAACTACCATCAATGTCTACAGGGTTGACTTCAGAGATATCATCAACAACTCCGGAAATATCATTAACGTCTACAGGAATGACATCAGAATTAACATCAATGTCTACAGGGTTGACTTCAGAGATATCATCAACAAATACGGAAATAACTGAGGAAACACCATCGGTGACTTTGGAGCCAGAAAATACAGATGATGTAAAGTCGAATAATAAATTAATTCTGGCTGTAGCAATTACTACGCCTGTTGTATGTATTGCGGGTATGGTAGTTTGTTGTTATTGTTACAATTGTAACAAAATAAACGATCATTTATGTAAAACTAAAGATAAGAATGAAGTATCATGCAAACATGATGAGCTTGAGGCTAATCCTTTTGGCTCAATCAGAGAGCATACTGCTAATCAACAAGAAGAAGAGCATACTGCTAATCAATAAGAAGAAGAGCATACTGCTAATCAATAAGAAGAAGAGCATACCTATTATGAAATTGACTAACAAAAATATAAACAAACTACAACAACAAAATAGAGAATAAAAATCTTTGGATGTGTATGTAAATTAAATGCTATATGTAGCAAACAATGTCATTATTTCAATTTATGTGGAACGTACACAAAATAATTTGTAAAACCCTAATCTATCCATGGGGTGACAATGGTTTTTCTGACTTCAATTTCACTGGCTTCGACTCTGCTCAACCAGCGCAAACACATAGCTTGGTCGGGGTCAAAGGCGAACTGCCATACAAAAGCACAACCACTCCAAATTTATCTGAATTATTTTGTGCACATTCCTATAACCTACATTCCCGCGATCTCCATTTGGATTCCATAAATTAAACAGGCTGTTTTTCC
>JAPORK010000028.1 GCA_026710285.1 Endozoicomonadaceae bacterium
GCTGGAATTTAACGCATTTTAATCTGGTTACACATCAGTTAATCACATCCACAGGGCATAATTTTTTTATAAACGACTGAGTTTTTTAATATGTAAACACCTAAACTCAGTATATATGATATTTTAATCAACAGATTGATATTTTACTGCTAAACTTTTGCCCAAATAATTTTCATAACGTGATCATACAAATAAAAATATGGAGCAAAAAAAAGAATGTATAATAAAAAAGATTGTGAACATATTATAAAAAAATATAACCTCTGCTATTTATCATACAATGCTGTTTTGTTAAAAAATCAACATACTCATTATTTTATCTGTAAATTATTTATTATCACATTGTTTATTATTTTTAATTGCTTAGTCAATGTAACGGCAGGCACAATATATGAACAAACAACAGCAGTTACTGATCATTTAACGCCGTTTAAATTTCTCAGGAAAAATGGTGATCTTCCGGTTACCTACTTATCTACTCTGCATGTAGCAGATGCTGAATTACAAAAAGAATTATCTGAACACAAAGCCTGTCCTTTTTTTTCAACACTGGCAACTAAAAAAAAGCCATCTGCGGCAAGAGAACCTCTGCATCCACAGGCCCTGTTTAAAGATTTAAATGACCTGATTACTCATCATAAAAGAATTGAATATATCAATAAAAACAGGACGATTCAGTTAATAAAGTTTCCCATCTTTTCATGGCTGCTGAAGGAGTACAGCCATTTTTATGATGAAGAAAAATCTGCTGACCTTTTAAAAACAATAACGATTGAGGGTATGCTTTTCGATCTGCTATATCGTGTAAAAAATAATGATGCTGTTGCAAAACTTGTAGTAGATTTTTTAAATCGTCCCGTGAAAATTACTCTTTCACAACCAGACAGCCAGCAGTCTCTTATAACCCAATGCAAACAGTATTTCTTAAAACTTTTGTTTGCAAAAAAAGCAGAAAAATCTTTTTCAGAAGAGATCACATCTCTGACCAGTTCTCCCTATACAGAAGAAAAGGATAAACAACAAAAATTACTTAAACTTATAAAAGCAGGATATGATTACAATAAAAATTATATTTTTACCAGTTATGAACCAGACGAAAACGGAACAAATATCTCTGTTCCGTCTGATCATATTATTCTTCCCGCAAAACAGTCACAGCAATTACTAAATGCTGATTATCCTGTTGCAGACAATGCTTATGATACATTTAACAGAACGGGAGTTAAATTTTCTGATAATTATTTTACCCAGATGACTGCACTGGCTACTTTAGGGCTGTTTTTTCTACCGGCAGCCAATGCATTTACAGCATCAGTCATACCTTCATTACAATGCACAACAAGCAGAGTTTGTAATCCGGATAATACCTATCTACTGTACAGTAACAGTTTTGCTATGAGTCTGAGAAGTAATCCTGAAGGTTGTTTTATGTTAGGAGAAAATATCACTTTAAATCAAAACCACACATTACCTGTTTTTAATGGCTGTAAGCGTCCTTTTTCCGGAGAGTTCAGTACAGGAAATTATACGCTCAGCCCCGGCAGTAGAGCAAATCCTGTTTTTGGTTGTATCGATCAGGCAACAGTGATAGGACGTTTTAATTTTTGTACAAATGACAGTAATCCGTCTTTACCGGTTATTTCACACCAGGTATTGAATAGAAATACTATTGATATTCAGCAGGCAGACAGCTGTAAAGTGCAACGTCCGGCATTTGATAATATTATTGGCGACAGTAATCAAATTATTTTTTCTGGTAATTCAAATGAAGTGAGAGTGGCCAATGGTGCAGGTATTATTGCAAAACATATCTCAGGTAATAATAATAAGATCACCACAAGGCAAGGAGAGTTATATGACTCACCCGTCGTTTTTACAGCCAGTGGTAGAAGTAATAACTATTATCAACAGGATATGAACATTACCCGATACACCGATAGTTATTTGACAGATAACAGGCTATTTACAGCCAATACTTTTACAGGTAGTGAGACTAATATTGTACAAAATAATATTAAAGGCACACTTTTTACAATGAACACTGGTATTTCAAATCAGGACATACCCGATACTCAAAATAAAAACACAAATGTTTTTGCTACTAATGTTGATATCAATATCTTTCCGGCACAAGACAAAGTCAGACTAACCAATAGTAGTGATAATTCTGAACAAAGAACTAGCTTTGAAAACAATGGTCGTCTCGAAATATTTAAAAATAATACCTGGCTATCAGTTTGTGAAGATACACTTGACCAGAAAGCAGCACATGCTTCCTGTAAAGCACTGGGGTACAAAGAAGCAGAGAGTGAAGGATTAAGATTATCATTAAAACAAAAACTGGCTGCAACCAAACTCTCCTCTTTACCTGTTCATTTAAACAAACAGTGCACCGGCTACGAGCGGAATCTGCGTAACTGTAATGAAACAGAGATTAATAGCAGTGCCTGCCTGCAAAATGAAGAAGTATTTCTTGCCTGTCATAACAGAGCTCTGGTTACTCGTGCCCGCACTAGGAATGGTGCTTTTGTGCTTAATATATTAACTGATTACACTTCAAATAGTGTTGACCGTTTTGAAACAACAAATACAGGAAGAGGGCGTGTTGAGTTTACTGCTGAGAGGATTAATCTTGATGATTCTCCTGATCCCTTTGTTTCTCCTTATCCTGCTGGGTTTTTTTATGCCAATTTCATAAATAGGGTGTGTGAGCGTATGGGATTTAATGGAGGAAAACAAATTTATCCGCCATCAATGCCTGTGTTTGGACACCTAACAGGTGAAAATGATGCCATTCTTCAATGTAATCCAATCTATCCCGGTGTTATGACTATCCGTCTGACAGACAGACACAATAGTGATCAGTTCCGGGCAAATATTTCACCGTCAGGAATTGGAAGGCTGGAGGTTCAGGCTAATTATAATAATAATCAATCTGTATTTGTAGGATTTTGTCCTGAAAATGTTGACGATAATACGGTACAACTGATCTGTCAAAAGTTTGGATTTAATACCGGAATTAAATCTTATCTAACAGCTAAACCTCTGGACAAGCTTAATATTACTGACAGTCAGACCGGAGTATGGAACCGCTTTAATTGCACAACCTCTAATAGTTGTACATTAACAGGAGGATTTAGCGATGCATGCTCAAACCCCTCAGAAAATGTCGTTTTAATGTGTAACCATAGCAGCCCTCCTGTTAGTGAAATATCACGCGTAGCAAAAAATTGTTCTCAGCTACCTGCTACCACTGCTCTTTTTTCCGGTTCATACTCTACAGACAGTGCTTGTAAACATGTTAATTGTCCGGTTAAATTATGGGATATTAACGGCGTAAAAGCGTCTGACACTCTTCGTCAACAGTGTGAGCATACACGGCAGGTAGATACAACAAATAGTACAGACTGGTTAACTGTATGGAATGTGAGATGTGAGAATATTTCTGATCACTGTAGCTGCCATTTACCTCATGAGCAACTGCTTGGATTCGTTGCTGCAGATACCCAATATAATGAGATACTATCAGTTTCCCGTCAGACTTACCCTCATAATGAGAGTGTAAATACTCAGGGACTCGTTTTGGTTAGAAAATTATTTTCTAATGAAATGCCACAGGCATTACACCCGGTTAATGAAGAACTGGCAACAGGCGTATTACCCATCGGTCACGTTATAGCTGAAGAGCATCTGCTTGGTATGTATCCTGCAGAAAACAGTACCAGTGTGCAGTTGTTTTGGTCATCGCTGGAAAATAACAATAGTGCTTACCATGCAGAAACGTATAATATTAATGGCAAACCTTTAGTATTAACAGAGGATAGTGTCTTTATAAAAGATATGAATAGTCAGGTAATTACACGACATCCAATAAATTCAATAACAAATAATGACACCATAAAATTTACCCTTAACGACTCACCGTCTGATAACATTTATTTACCTGAATCTGTAGCAGATACTTTTACCGGAACGTTGAAAGATGGCTGGCTTTATTTAACTGCAACAGATAATCATGACGATGGTCAGATTTATGTAATAAGTTATAACCTTAATGAAAATTCATGGAATCCTAAGCGGGAACTGGTTGAAGGTCTTAACTCAAAAAATATTGAAAATTATCATATGGTTATTAACAAATATAATCAGATGCAATTTTTATCTCACGGACAAATCGGATCGATTCGTCCGGTGTTGGTATCAATTCCTGAATTCGGAGGCTGCGTGTCATTTTCAACAGTAAAAGAAGCAGAAAAAATTGAGTTGATTCCACAAGAAACGTCAAAACCGGATAACCGGTTAGCTATAATATCATCAGTTACTGCTGTTGCCTCATGTTTAACAGCTATAGCAACCTGTTATTGTAGTTATTTTCTAAGAAATTATTTCTGTAAATCTACAAAACAAAACAGTCATGAAGTTCACAAAACTGAAGACAGAAATATAATATCAGCAGAATCAAAACTTTAGGTTACTTATTTTTAATTTAACCTGAGAATACTCTGATCGGAAAAATAATGAGTATAAAGAATTTGCTATTAAACTTTTGCTTAAATAATTTTCATAACGTGATCATACAAATAAAAATATGGAGCAAAAAAATAATGTATAATAAATAAGTTTGTTAGCATATTATAAAAAAATTTGTGCAGGCTCATCAGGTTTACCATTGTGTCCCTGGGACACCTCTTTTGCCTGCTCAGAATTTCCAGGAATACACCAGTTATTTTACATCAGTATTATTCCTTATACAGCTTTAAATCGTATCGACCAGGTTAAAGAAATTTTACAAAATAGTATGCAGCAACAGGCATCAATAAAGATAATGCTTTACCAGTATACAAACCCATCTGTACCATTGCGGATACAGAGAATAATTAGTATGTGGAACCAAAATGCATTAGTTGTTTAAAAAATATATTATGACAAATCAGTCAATATGATCATTGATGAAACAGAGGATAATCACATCCCTTATAATGCTTTTAATCAAATTACAAAGGTTGGTAATTTTTAATTGAAAGACATTGTGCTTTTAATACCAAACAACGTCACTTTGTTAGTGAAGATCTGGCAGGAGATGGCTGTGCTTTTGATAGCAATAATCTGGTTATGAATAAAGATCCTTCAGGTAATGTACTGCAATGGTTGGTCAGTATATTTCAGTGGTCAGAAAATATCTCAACGATTTGGTTGAGTGTTTGAATATCTGAAAAAATTTAAGAACCGGTTATGTATAGTAAATATAAAACTTCAAACCAAATGATATTATATGTACAGAGATATACTCAGAATGTTCAACAGAACCCAGCTAAATA
>JAPORK010000087.1 GCA_026710285.1 Endozoicomonadaceae bacterium
CATCAATAGTTTTTGCAACACCTAAAAAACCAGTGATGTGGCTGTTTTGTTCAGGTGTAATGATTTTTTCGTTAACCTCTTTACTACCACGATAAAAGAGATAACGGGTACCGAGCTTACTATTTGTTTTTACTTCACGTCCACCGCTGTCGTAGAAATAATAACTGCGCTGACCATCAGTTTTGGTGACCTGTGCTATTTGATTGAAAGCATTATAATAAATATGATTTCCTTCTCCATCTGTGGTCATGTTTCCAGTTATATCATAACTGAAATTATGAGTCTCATGTGACTTATAATTCCATATTGTACTGATTCGTTGTAAGCGTAGTGGTGTAAAAGTATCTGAATAAATATAATCAGTTATTTTATTTTGTGTTTGTTCTTGTGATGAATTTTGCAGTATCTCCCGTACAGAAGTTATCCGGTTTAGTGAATTGAAAGTATAATCCTGTCTGATAATTACCAGTGGACGGTTCAGACCAGATCCGTTAAGTACGGTATCTCGTGGACACAGCGGTAATCCGAATGAACCTGAGCAGGTCATGGTAATGAGATTATTGAGTACATCATACTGATAATGCAGGCGTGCAAACTGATGTAAATCATCCTGCTTAATCAGGGTTGTAATATTATCATTAGCATCATAACGAAAAGACCATGCTGATAATAATTTATCTGCAAATATGTCGTTAATTGTTAGCGGATGACCAAACTGATCATACTCAATTGTTCGCTCCATACCGCTACCATAGTGCAGATTATTAAGACGGGAAAAATCATCATAAGTCAATACAAATAAAGTATCAGATTTTCCATAGCAATTGCGATAAATGACTTCTGTTTCTCTGTTAAAAGCGTCATATGAAGCTTGTATTTTATTATTACCAACATCAGTTATACTGACAATACGACGATTTTTATCGTATTGCCATTTTAGCTGGTAATCAGGATAACCATTGCTTCCTGAGCGTGTGAGTTGACGTATAAGACCGTCAGTATCATAAGTAAAAGTCGTTTTTCCTGTAATATCTTTACGCATTTTTACCAGCGTAGTTACCGGGTCATACTGAAGTTGTAATTGTAATTTTCCATCCAGCCATTTGGTTACCGGCAAACCGATTTTATTGTATTTTAAAGAAAAAGTATGTTTTGCCGGATTAGTGATGCCAGATAATTTACCATCGTCAGTATAGGTAAAGGTAGTGCGATGCCCATCCTCACCTGCGCTCCATAGTAAATCACCTGCACTATTATATTCAGCCGAAGCTAACAAATAATGCCCGCCAGAAGCAGGTTGTGCCCATGACTGAATTGCATATCCGTTCAAATCATAAACTTTGTGGATAACGTCACCTGCTGGATCCATAACATCTGTTACCTGCCCCAGTGCATTATAATATTTTTTTACAGTACGACCCAAAGGATCTGTTGTGCTTATTTCCCGACCAAAGCCATCATAAGTGACAGTAGTTTTTTTTGCACCGGTAGTTTTAATGGTTTCATCGGTAGCTCTGCATAAAGCAGAAACAGAAGGTAATGGTTGATCACTACCAGGGAGTAGCAACATTTTAACCGGCTGATATAATACATTAGCCAGCATAACAGAAACAGCAGAGCGCCTGTTCTGGCTACTTAACTGATAGCTTATAACACAGCGACGGGCATCATCATATTGAGTAACAGCAATTTGTTTGTCCGGCAAATAAAGCTTAATTATCCGTCCTGATGCATCATAGTCTTGTTTAGTGCGTAGTGATTTTATTTCTCCGGACTGCCCAATGATGTAACTAAACTGTTCAGCAACACGTCCAAAATGGTCATAAGTCGTTTTTTGGGATGGAATCCAGTGACCAGGTTCTGGTTTTCCATTGTCAGTCAGTGCTTCAGTAAAATGCATTAATATTCGTCCTAAACCATCAAACGTAGTTTTTTGTTGTAAACCGTTAACTGAAGTAACCAGCAACTGATTATGTTGTGGTGAAACGGTATAGTGATAATATGTGCCCACTGCAAATTTAGTATCTCTGGCAAGATCGGTTTGGATAAGCCTTCCCCAGTGATCATAGTGATAACGGGTAATATTTCTTCCTTTTGAATCACTGCTCTGCAGGAGCTGATTAGTAAACAGGCTGGTGGTCACCAGTGAATATCGTCGCTGCTTTTCTGAACCAGTATCAATAGTAACATAAGTGGTTTTTGTATGATTTTTACTATTATTAAAGTAATAGTAGTGATGAATGACTGAGTGTATATTTGATAGTTGTTGTATACTCCCGCTCCAAGTCGTTTTTTTTAATAAACCGTAAGTAAAAATGTTATCATGATCCTGATAATAATCATTAGTTTTATTTCTGTATTTTTTACCAGCCTGCTGTATCTGATGATCCAAAACCAGCCTGTATCCATGATTGTTATAATTGATCATTTTACGATAATAGTTATGAATTGTCACAGGAGCTGGTGAAGGCATAGTTGTTTTTGCTGGAAAAGTAGTCACCGACTCATTTAATGTAGTAAAAATCCATCCGGAAGGTGTTGCCGGGCAGGCAGCATTTCCGATTTTGGGACAGTAATGAATTTGAGTTGAACGACCAAAGCTATCTGTGTGCTTAACTATCCGTCCCTGAGTATCATACTGTATTGTCTCTGTTGTTATAGCAGGAGTTTCAGTTGTATTGTTCCAAAGCCGGGTAACTATTTTTAATGGAAGACTGTAAGTAACTGGAAGATCTCTAAAAGAAGTATGAGCACAACCATTGTCTGTATCAGTATTGCAATAGAAAGTATGTACTTGAGATAATTTTTTTCCGGTACGATCACTTATTTTCTGCTCATCAATCAAGAGATGATATTTATTGTAAGTACGAATATCCCGGATGAGACCATTATCAGTTTGTGTTCGATAGGTATAAGTGACCGGTGCTTCAAATAATCTATCTGTAACATTACTGTGAATGGTTGAAGATCCTGAATTAAAAGCAAGGTAGTTATGCCCATTAGCACTGGTTTGTGAATACTGGTAAGATACGGTCATGGTAGGTTGTCCTGCACCAGGGCTGATAGTCTCCGTTGAGACAACACATGGATTAAGATTAAAAAATCCACGCTTAATATCTGTTTTCATTGCGTCAGAACAGTTATAATTAAAGAATTTTTGCAACCCTGTTGGATAATCAACTTCTCTGATCAGATGTCCGATATATCGGATATATATACCCAGTTGTACATTATTCTGATCATCTGGTAGTGTAATACTGCGCAGAATTCCTCTTTGTTTATTAACAGAAACAAGAGCCGGTTGTCCTGTAATGTCTCTGCTTATAACTGTAATATTATTTTTTTTATAGTGGATGATAACCCTATGTTCCTGATCATCTGTTATAAATTGCAATAGGTGTGTTCCGGGTTTATAAATGAAATGAACACTCCACCCGTCCCGTTGTTCGAGTTTTATTTCATATCCATCGTGATTAAGCGTTTCCCGCAAGCCATTAGTATAAGTAATAGTAAAATGTGTTTTTTTATTACCTGAAATATCAATATCATGAAGTTTATGATATAAAGGATACCACCGATTATTATCATCTGGTTGCAGATGAAAAGATTGTCCGGTAGATGTAGTAAGCTGGTTAGTTTGCAAATTAAAGTGGGTTAAATTCCAGCTCCAGCCATATCCTAGTCCATCCGGATTAGCTGTTGCAATGCTATTATAACCAACTTCTAAATCAATATCCGGACCATGACCGCTGTTGCTTAATAAACTACCTGCTTTAGCATGAAAGCTTAAGATGCCGGTACGCGGATCAGTTGCGGCATCTGCAGTTTTTCTGAAATTAAAGGCATTAGACCAAAATCCTTCTTTCTGTACAGCAGTCTGAGATAAACTTCGGGATTGTTTGTTTTTTTTGTTTACAGGTAACGTATCGTTTAGGGCATCAAATATTTTTTGTTTTGATTTAAGCTTTGTTTTATTATTTAAATTTTGATGTTTTCTGTGAATAGCAAAATCAAACTTTACTGCCTGAATGTTTTGTTGAAAAATTGATATTGACAAAAAAAATAAGAGAGTAATGTAATACTTTATATTTGTCGTTAAAATTACCAGCATAAAAATACCTGTAAAAACAATCAGAATAAAAATATATTGGAATAGAAAAAAAGTAAAAATTGTGTATGTATTATGTAAAATCACGCTGTAAAAAATAAAAGAGATACAGGAAAATTTACTACTTTTTATCTGATTATTTGATTTTTACAATCAGCATTAAATATAGCACGGAACTAAAGTATCTGATATTTTTAAAGATAAATACGTTGCTTCACTTTTTACTATAAAATCATATAGCCTGCTATGCTTTTGTCATCACCAGGAGACAAAGAATAAAATTTCTCCTCTATGGTTTGCATTGAATCTTTTTTAAATTCTATCGTACCATCCTCTTTAAAAAAATAAGCTCCCCAAAGATTGTCTTTTCCTTCAAATCTTTGTATTACTCCTATATGTAGCATTAACTCAACTACTGCGACTCCAGGCTCTGTTAAAATCTCATCCAGCCTCATGTCCTCATCTATTCCATCAAAATAATCACCTCCAACTGGATTTAATTTTTCAAGAACTTTTCTGATAAAAAAGAGATATTTTTTTGCATTTCTCAGGAGTTTTGGATCGTCTTCACTGAAGATCTTAATCTTCTGCGCAATTATTTTATCGTCACGTTCGTGAACTTCTGCTTTTAGTCTTAAAACTCTTTGCAAAGCCTGGAGCTGTAAAGGCTCCTTATTCAGACTTGCTACCAGGCAAATTGTTCCTATATCACACCCTACTAAATTATTTTTTTCTGATTTCAATATTTTCCAGACAGCCCCAACATCTTCTAATGATTTCAGCTCCAGTCTCTGACGCCGGAGATTAACAAGATCACCTGCCTTGTTTTTCAATAGCGCTATTGGTGAATTTGCATCATAATTAGGTGTTGGGTCGTCGTTTGATGGCAGTTTCAGCATATTTAAAACACGGAGTTTATACTCATTGCTTCGAACCACAGGGGTTGCAAAAAATAGTCCTGTATCCACAGCTGCAGTAGCAATGATTGCTCCCATTTCGATAAACCCTTCTACGGAAGCTGCTATATTTAATCCGTGATTAGCAGGAATTGCCGCAGCAACGACAGGAATAGCGCCAGCAGCTGCTGTTCCTGCCGTTACTGCTGATGCCAGTAATGTTCCGCCATAAGTGGCTGCACTTGCACCTAAAGTAGCTACTGTTAAGCCTGTGGTAATAACTGCACCGGCAA
>JAPORK010000508.1 GCA_026710285.1 Endozoicomonadaceae bacterium
CTTAAATCGGCTTTAACAAGTCAGAGAGATTTTACAAAATACGCAAACGCAGAGCACCTTAAAAAAAATCACGACTTATGGATATTATCATCTCAAATCTCCTTTACGTTTAAAACAAATCAGTACGCAATGGAATAAGCAGCCTGCTATTGTGAATTATTTTACTTATGATATTGCCGGAAATATGACAACGGACGGAGAAGGTGATCATATTACTTATAATGCTTTTAATCAAATTACGCATGTTATTACATCTGTGGGGCAACAGAGTTGTTATATTTATGATGGCAGCGGAAAAGAAGTGTTTGAAAAAAATGACTTAGGTACTACTTATCTATTTCATCGAGATAAGAAGTTAATCAATGAACAAATAAACACCTATGGACAAGCGACACATATAGCTGGTTATCAATATCTGGCAAAAACGATGGATAGCAGGATTTATCAATATTATGAAAACAATTATAAAGGTGATATGATTAGCATATTAGAAAAATCATCTGCAAATAATCATTATCAGTTGAAGCAGCGTAATATTTATAGTCCTTATGGTATGTGCTGGCACAGCCTATCGGTTTCACAACCTCTTTATCAACAAAATCTGATCGGTTTTGATGGTAAACGTACTGATCCGGCGACTGGATGGCAATTTTTAGGTGCAGGGCATCGCACCTATAATCCTGCTATGCGCTATTTTGTTAGTGAAGATCCGGCAGGGGATGGTTATGCTTTTGGAAATAATAATCCAGTGATGAACACTGATCCCGGTGGTAATATTTCCAGAACAGTCAATAAAATATTCAAAATAATAGGCTATATCAGTTCACTGGGTATGAGAGCCATTCCACAACGATGGGGTGCTATTGTCGGAACGGTTGTTTCAACAGGTTTAATGGCTGCGTGTGGTGGAGCACTAAATGTAACATTACCGGTTCTTCTTATGAATGGTACTTTTTCCGTTGTACCTGTTGCAGCAGTAATTGTTCCTTCTAACAGAGGGCTTAATATAGCTGCTTCAGTTGTTGGGGCAATGCAGTTTGTTACTGTTATAGCTGGTAGCTGTTTAGGGTTGTTTAATGCTGTATATAGTGCATGTTGTGATGCAGCCACAACCGCTGTGTCTACTGAAAATAGTATTGCTATGGAAGAGTTATCAATAGGTAAACTTGAATCAATCAGTGCCATCACAAATCATAGCCCCAGTTTTGATAGTATTCATAGTAGTGATTATAGTGATCAAAATATTTTTGATGTGATGGCAAATAATATCAGAACTCTAAAACAACAGTTAAATCAGAGAATGCCTTATTTTGTTGTAAATAATAATCCCCGACCATATCTCGACATACGGACAATAGGTGCTATTAAAGAAGTTAATGATAGTTTAGTTGATATCTATGGTCCTGAAGCGGTTACAAAGGAAATACAAGTATTACTTTTTGAATCATATCAACAGAAAAAACCATTATTTATAGATACTTTATCCATGGCTTTGAACAACACAACGGTAAAGGATATAAGTGGTGCTTCAAATTATATGTCCGGTGCTGGTCAGCCTTTAATACCCGCTATAAAAGTAACTAAAATGAGTGTCAGTTTACCTGATTTATCCGCTCAGACAGAAGATGTTGCAATCATTGAACATCAGAGGAGTTTGACTTTTTTAGAACAATCTGAAAATAATCTTTGGACTACAGTGGAATTTACATCTGACAAATATGTGTACAGCAGAAGTGGATCTAGCTTATCGGAAGTCTTTCAAGATGATCTACAAGATTATGTTCCAGTACCGTGAGCATCTTAAAGATATAATGAAGTATAAGATTAACACAATACATAATAAATTTGCCAGGTTTTAATATGTAAAAAAATCCTTTGAATTTATTATCGAAGTGAATACTCTTTTTTAATAGGGAAACTCAGGATTCAGAGCTTTGATATGGCTTTTATATTTGTTATAAGGTGTAGCCTATTAACAGACCCTAATTAAATCAAAAATATTTAAATGCCTGAATCCTTACTAAAGACAGAGAACTTATGAAAATTAATAACTGCAATATGTCAGGATGATGGACCAATAAATTGTATAGCTGCCCGGTACGGTTATCGAAACTATATTAACAGAGGTGATTCATGATCTATTTGTTGTTAATTTTGTCTATCGTTATATTCATTTTTCAACAAAGTTGCTATTCTGCAACTGCTTTTTCACAGATAAAATCAAACAATCTTCGTTTAATTTCTAGACAACTATCTGCTTATAAAAAAATAAATAACTTTGTTAACCATCATGTTAAATCAATTATAAAAAATAATAAATTAAATGCTACACAAGATAATACACCTGTATGGTCTAATGCCTTTAATTTTAATAAATCATCCGGAACAGAAGTAGATCCCCGAACAGGAATACTGACTGCTCATTTCAATGTTGGAAATTTATTAAGTAATTTTGGACATGGTCCTGATATTCATTTACAAGTCAATTACAATAGTTTTGCAGTATCCGATCCTGACGGATTGGGGCATGGATGGAGCTGGAATCTGACACATTTTAATCCGATAACTGATCAGTTAACAACCTCTTTTGGACAAGCCTTTTATTTACAGCCTGTGGGTTATTATCACTGGCAACCCCTTTATCATAAACTTAAGGATATTAAAATTGATGGTGATAAAAGTACTCATTTCATTATTACCTATGCGAATGGATTAAGAGAAACGCTTTCTCATGAAGGTTATATCAGTTTATTAGAACAGCAAGATGGTTATACTGTTCACTTTCTATATGAACCGGGAACACATCTGCTAAATACTATTGTGGATGATATGGGTCATAAAATGACTATTATTCGCAAGCGAGGTTATTGGAATATTAACAGCTATAACATTAATGGACAATTTATTGCTACGCGTATTGATAACAGACATCATCACATTAATGAAATTATATTGCCATCTGATCATCATCAATCCATTTTTACTTTTATCCATCTTAATTATACATACGGCTACCTTCTGTCATCTGTTGAATATCCTTCCGGAATGAAAAAAGCGATAATTTATAACTGTTCAGATGCGATGAAGTTTGCTTCATACAGTCAAACAGGTACTAAATCTTTATGTGTTGTCTCTCATGAATCGGTGAGTCCGGGTGCAGGTCAGCCTGAAATGAAGATGAATTATTATTATACAATGGCTAATAATAAACATAATTATCTTGGATTTAATGCCGGAATTTCTTCTTTTTCAGGAATAAAAAGAGACTCTCTATTTGAGGCACCTGTCAGTTATACTTACCATACAATAAAAGATAATGGACTGGTAAAGGAAATAAGAACATGGAATAAGTACCATTTGTTGATTAATATCCGTCTGATCAGTGATTATACCGGTCGTTTATTATCAGAAGTTAACAGTTATTTTTGCAGAACAGATAGTCCTGATGCCTGCTCTCATACCAGTTTCTCTGATTTACCACTCACTTATAGTTTACCTTTAAAGATTGTCACCCGTGTATGGGGAGAAGATAAATCCTCACCTGCAACAGATACGCAGACAACTGTTTATGATGATTATGGAAGAGTAATCAATCATAAAGATGCTTATGGACGTGTTACTACTACCCGTTACTGTCCAGTAAAAGGTAATGGAGTTGCTTGTCCTTCGATATCACCCGGATGGTTTTTTAGCCGATTACCACAAACAGTTACCATTTATCCTGTTAGCGGATCAAACCTTCCTGTTGTAACACGTCACAATTTTTATCGCAAACTGATTAATTTGCATGGAGCAGGGTATATGCTGGTATTACATCGGCAAACATTACGGGCAAATAGTCTGTGGACAACACAGACCCGAAATTATTATGAGTCACCTGCTGATGTATTGAGTTATGGTTTACTCAAAACAATTACACTGACCGGTAATACCGGATTATCTTCTCCATTGACATCCGTCGTTCATAATTATCGCTATGTTAAAAGCAGTGATAATTACAGTGAAACTATTTATAGTACTATTTCACTTGGTGCAAAAAAATTTCAACCGTTACCCACACTAACCACAAGCCTTTTTACCCATCAAAAATTGATGTACAGTGATGTGACCGGACAAAATATAACTCGCTATCACTATGATATGTCAGGTTATTTATTGCAAACTGATTTGGCTGTTGGGACTGCTTTTGCAACTTCTGTTCATTACAGGTATACCCTCTCTCCTCAGCATAACTACATTATCATCACCTCTGCTAACGGACTAAAAAGTAAAATAACTTTTGATGGTCTTGGACGTCAATTAATGAGTTTTAATGAAGCAGTCTCTGCAACAGGAAAAGTCCGGCAGGGTCTGTGGCAGGCTAAAAGCAGAATAAGTTATGATGCTTACGGAAGAGTTAAGCAACAAGCTTCATTTATAGAGGGTGCCGATGGAAAAACCACTGCACTCATAACAACAAAAGAGTATGATGAGACAGGGCGTGAGTTACAAATTCATCTGCCCGGAAGTAAAACGGCTGTTACAGTGTATGATGATGCTGATCGCTGTATGGTTAGTTATTTACAAAGTCATTCCGGTTTACGTTCTGCACTCTCTGTTATTCATGCGAATGTACTCAATAAACCTGTTCTTAAGCAGATATTTCCTGCATCTAAAGTAATGCCTGCTAATGCAAAACAATTGTGTCACTTTAAAACTAAGTCTGTACAAGCCAGAGAGACACATTTTTTCTATGATGGATTTGGACGACCTATCAAAGTTATTGATACGATGGGCAGAGTGGTTAAAAAATATTATGATGCTATCGGACGTATCACCGATATAGTCAATCCTAAGCAGGATATTATTCATCTGCAATATAATCTTTTAGGAAAAGTAATTGCCCGCTGGGCACTGCCTGAAGCGGGAGGAAGATATCTTTTATATGCTGCCAGATATAATGAAGCTGGTCAGTTACTATGGAAAAGTGGTGAAGATAGTATCAAAAGCTGGTTTACTTATACGCCTGCCGGGCAGGTAGAAACCATTACAACAGCAACAAAACATAAAGTTTCACTACAATATAACTCAATCGGACTGCCTATTGCTAAATATCTTGATGGACATTTATTACAAAAAATTTTGTATAATCCTGTTACTACTTTACCTGTTGCAAAAATTGACGTAACTGGAAAAACAACACTGACCTACAGTGTTGATCATTTACCTGTACAATTGGTACATACCGGTAAAAATGGTTATCCGAATTATCATTTATTTTGGAAATATGACAACAACAGACGTGTTATCAG
>JAPORK010000154.1 GCA_026710285.1 Endozoicomonadaceae bacterium
CAAGATCCATATACAGTGCTTTACGGACTTTTAATAATTCATCGTTTAATTCAGTGGTGTTGAGACTTTCCTGGATGGTTGTCGGAACATCAATAACCAGCGGCAGTGTTTGTGTAAATTCTTCCTGTTCATCAAGCCGGGAAGGTTTGGATGGTCCGCCTGATGCAGCAGATGCCATGGCAGGAATACCACCAGCACCCTCTTCAGCATCTTTTGCTTGTTGCGTCTTACGAATAAGAAAATAACCGCCACCGCCAATTAAAGCAGCCAACGCCATAAAAATAATGGTAGGGAAACCTGGAACCAGAGAAAAACCAAACAGTAAACAGCCTCCTACCAGTAAGGCTTTTGGTTTATCCAGCAGCTGACCACCAATTTCACTACCAAGGTCAGTTGCTTTGTCATTAGAAACACGGGTAACAATCATACCGGCTGTAACTGAAATTAACAGCGCAGGAATTTGCGAAATCAGACCATCTCCCACCGTTAATATAGAGTAAAGCTGTAATGCTTCTCCAGCTGTCATTCCTTTGCTGGTCACGCCAATGGTAATTCCGGCACCAATATTGACCACAACAATAATCAAACCGGCAATAGCATCACCCTTAACAAACTTCATGGCGCCATCCATGGAACCAAACAGTTGTGACTCTTTCTCTACCAGTCCGCGCCGTCGCTGTGCCTCCTCCATATCAATGGCGCCACCACGCATATCAGCATCAATACTCATCTGCTTACCTGGCATTCCATCCAGAGAGAAACGGGCACTAACCTCAGCTACACGCTCAGAACCTTTGGTGATAACCAAAAACTGTACGATAGTAATAATTAAAAAGAGCACGATCCCGACCACCAGATTTCCGCCAACAACAAAGTTACCGAAGGTATATACGATTTCTCCGGCATCAGCATTTAACAGAATCAGCCTTGTGGTGGTAATAGATATACCTAGCCGGAACAGTGTGGTCACCAGCAAAACGGTAGGGAAAGTAGAAAAGTCCAGTGGTGATTTTAAGTAAATAGCGGTCATCAGTAAGATAGCAGAAACGCCCAGGTTGAGCGCAATAAGGAAATCCACCATAATGGTGGGAATTGGCATGATAATTAAAACAAGAATAGAGACCAGCATCAATGCTAAAAAGATGTCATGCCGCTTAGTAATATTTAATAATAGAGTGCGAATCATCCCTGCTATATCCACCTGAAAGCTTTCAGCAAACTGTTATACGTCATACTTATTCTGCTGATTCGCCCTTTTTATCTGATTGCGTTTTTTTATTTATGCGCAGCTGCGCCCTTTCTCTGATCCACTGTATTTCTTTTATATTTTGTTTTTCTGGTGCAGCATATTGCATGTATTTATCGACCATGCTTAAACATTCTTCAGGATCACCTGCTTCAAGACAGGCGTAGCTCATCATGCTGTAAACTTCTGCATCTTCAGGACAAAGTGCACAAAGACCACGCAATAAAATCAGACAATCTTTATACTGACGGTGCATTAAACGGGTATAAGATTGTGTTAACATCCATTCCCTTTGTTCCTGACTAATATGAGATTTTTTTTCAGACTCTGACATGATAACTCCGGTCTGTCATCAGGCAGAAATAAGAACGTTTTTTGCCAGCATGGCAGCCTGTTCCAGATCTGCATCTTGCTTTAATAGATTACCCATTGCCTGTAAATCTTTTTCTGCTTCGGGTGAGGTCTCAATAATTTGTGCTGACTGTTCATTAATTGTTTCGAGCACACTATTTCTTAAATCTTTTTGCTCCTGAGGAGAGTAAGATTCTGATCGTTCTCCACGAATAAACTTCATCAGATGATTGCCAGAGTCTTCAAGATTTAATGCAGATTCAGTGTGAATCGTAATTGTACTGCCGGTGCTGGGCTTAGACATTTTTTGTGAAGGAATATCCAGGTGCTCAGTTCCTGTTGTGTGACTGATACCCACTAGCCCTTGTTTGATATCTCCTATTGCGCCTGCCATAATGTAGTTTCCATCCCATTGAGTCTGGTTATAATTTGTCTCTCTATTTAGCTAAGCACACCTTAACAGTAATACCTAAGCGGACAGCTCAGGTTAACGCAACATATAAGATATAGGTCGTTAGTTTATTGACAAAAATAAATTTTTACCCCCGGGTGCCGATGCATCAAAAGACATTATTCTAGCGAATAGTTATCCATTATCAGTTTTTATACCAATTATAAAATTACCTTATTTGATTTTTGGGGTAATGGGGGAGATTTTAAAAATATGGCTACGGGAATTTTTCATTTCTGTTATTGTCTGCAAAAATGGTTAATCTTTATAGGGATAATGCTGTTTATCCTGTTGCCAGTTAATGCCGCTGAATCAATGAAGCATATCGTGCAACCCGGAGAAACATTGTATGATATCGCAGAAATGTACGGTTATACCACCCAGGAATTAAGTGAATTTAACCAGATAAACCCAACACAGTCACTTATGCTTGGAGAACAGATCAACTTTCCGGAAATGCAGGCAGAACAGCAAGCCCATGAGCAGGATGAAACAGAGCCTGATCAACCCAAACAAGCACCCGCTACTCCCGTTGAAGATAAAGCAACTAAAAGCACGCCCTATGCTTATTTCGGTGCCGGTGAACCGGTTGCTGAAGTGTTAAAAAACTTTGCCGGCAACTATGGGCTTCCGGTGCTTATCAGTGAAAAAGTGACGGGCGTTGTCAATGGTAAAATAGGTCCGTTGCCATCAGTTGCTTTTTTGGATGAATTAGCTCAGCTCAACCACTTGCTGTGGTATTTCGATGGTGATACGCTCTATGTTTATGACGGTCAAGAAATAAGTAAAACCATTGTTAATCTCAAACATTTAACTACAGAAGCGCTTAAAAAAACCCTTATTGATATGGGCGTATGGGATAGCCGTTATGGCTGGAGAGAGCGTCCCCGTGAAGGCATCATTTACCTTTCAGGTCCTCCCCGTTATATAGAGCTGGTTACAGAAACAGCGACGCTGCTTGATGAGAAACATCAAAAAAAACAGAAACAGGAAATGGTTTTTAAAGTGTTTGCACTGAAATATGCCTGGGCTGAAGATCATGTTATTAATTATCGGGAGCAGCAAATACAGATTCCCGGTGTAGCTAGATTGCTTCAGGATATTGTTATCAAAGGCGGTGTTGAAAATCTAGCACCGGCAAACACACCTACACGCTCAAAAAGTATAACACCTGCCACCCCCATTACCGGGGAGCAACCTCCTAAACTGAGCGCACAAAACCCACCTGTGCAAAATAAAGAAGAACGCCAGAAAGGCACTGCAGATAATGTATTTATTAATGCAGATCGCCGTTCTAATTCAGTAATTGTTCACGATTATGCTGAAAAAATGCCGATGTATGAGAGTTTGCTTAAGACGCTGGATAAACCGCTTTCACAAATTGAAATTAATGTTTCAATTATTGATGTGGACATCAAAAATATTGAAGACCTGGGTGTCAACTGGGGAGCAGGTAGTGTGACCCGTAAACCCTCAGGAGCAGAATTCAAATTTGACCCCTCTGGAAATGATGCAGCTACGATATTGAAAGTAGCGGGCAAACGGTTACTAGCCAGCGTAAAGCTTTTAGCCACAAAAAACAGAGCTAAAATTCTCTCACAACCTTCAGTATTAACGTTGGATAACATGGAAGCAATACTGGACAACAGCCAGACATTTTATGTTAAAGTAGCAGGTGGTGATAACAATAATAATACTGCACAGCTTTATCCGATCACCTCGGGTTCCGTGCTTAAAGTTACCCCAAGAATTATCAGAGAACTTCATGAGAAAAAAGTTCATCTGGATGTGAACATACAGGACGGCACTAGTGAAGAAGCCACCAATCTGGGTGATGATGTTAAATTGCCTGTGGTAAAAAATACCGCAATCAGTACACAGGCGATGATTGATGAAGATGAAAGTTTGCTGGTGGGTGGTTATTTTTATGAAAAAAAATCAGTGGGCGTAAAGAAAATTCCTCTTCTTGGTGATTTACCTCTGCTTGGAACGCTGTTCCGTAACAAAGAAAATGAATATATAAAAAATGTCAGGTTGTTTCTGATTACTCCCAAAATTGTTAATTTGATGTGAGCACAATAAAATGAGCACTAGCTGAATGGTGGTATATTCCTCCCCGTGATTCCTGCTCTCCTGGTCACGCCAGGATCTGTGAGGGTTGGAACTGCCAATTGGCAGTTCCTTCTGCCCGATATTGGTATTTACAGTGTATTTTTCTCTGATCATTACTGTTTTTCAGGGTTTGAAATTGTTGTCTTCTGTCGTCTGAGTCAGGCTATACCGATCCAATTCAAAAATGCTGAATTTACTTTACCAGAAATCATTGTTATCAAAAGGTTCTGCAAAAATCAAATCCAGCTTTTTGAAGTTGAATAGGTATAGTCAGTTTTGTGCTTGTGCCACCGATTACCTGTCACTGCTTTCTTTGTCACTTCTTTCTTTGTCACTTCTTCCTTTATCACTTCTTCCTTAAATTTCTCCACCAATGATCGAAATGTCTGATCAGGCTTCAAGGTCTCTGCCTTTAATTTTTCGTATTCAGCGGGGAAATCCTGTGGATTACTCTTTAATGACATTTTTTCTCTAAGGTTCAAATCTTTGTCTTCTTTTCGGTTATCATCATGCTCCGGATCAATGCAGTCAGCTTTTCTCCAAAAATCCCCCGCTTCTGCATATTGCCTATCGTGTCGTAAAATATGTGCCCTTTGTCTTAATATGTTTGGATTATCTGGATCTAACTCACAGGCTTGTGTTGACAAGTGCTTTAGCATACTCAAAATAATGACTGCCATGGTACCTCTTATCAGCTTAAAGTATTTGTTTCAATGCAACCTGTGTCCTGGCTGTTATCACCAAAAAATTTTTGTTGCGGTGACCTGAAATGACAAAGGACAGGAAAAAATTTTGACATTTTTGTAAATTGGAGGATAATTAAAAAGCTTTAAGAGTAAAGCAAAGTATATTTTTAATTGTCAAGGTATTTGATACGTTGCTGACAAAACCAAAACCATAATAACGGTTTTTTGTGTCAGATAACAGGTATGCCGATGTTATTATAGTGTTGAACATACTTTTCTGTGCCGCTGATCATTATTAAAAAAACATATAAAAAAGATTTTAAATTAATAGAGTATAGGGCTCATTTAGTGTTATTACGATCTGTCTGTTTTTTTCTGTTTTGCTGCAACCATTTTGCAGTGTCATTGAAGTCTTTCAACTGTTCCATACAACTCTGTTGC
>JAPORK010000279.1 GCA_026710285.1 Endozoicomonadaceae bacterium
AACAAACATGCCAGAGTAAAAGACTGAACCTGAAAAATGTGACTAAGAGACAGACCCTGAAGGGCGAGGCTTTACGGCGTGCAGGGTAACCTTATCATTGGACAAAAACCGATAAGCTGCGATCGTTTCATTCCTCATACGACAATTGACAGTAATGTTTTTGTCCGGTTGGCTGCCAGGCAGCTAATAACTTTATACAACGTTTATGCAATTAAAACTCCAAAACAGGATTAAATCATACTCATTTCAGCCGCTGCATCCACGTCAACAGAAACCGGTCTGGAAACACCGGGTTCATGCATGGTAATTCCAATAAGCTGATTAGCCGCTTCCATCGCAATTTTATTGTGGGTCACATAGATAAACTGTACATGAGCAGACATTTCACGCACCATTTTGACATAACGTCCTACGTTAGCATCATCGAGCGGTGCATCAACCTCATCCAACATGCAAAAAGGAGAAGGGTTCAGGCGGAAAATAGCAAATACCAGTGCAATTGCAGTTAACGCTTTCTCCCCACCCGATAACAGGTGAATGGTACTGTTTTTTTTCCCTGGCGGTTGTGCCATAATGGTTACACCGGTATTCAGCAGATCATCACCGGTTTTTTCAATATAAGCCTGCCCTCCACCAAAGACTCTGGGGAACAGATCTTTTAACCCTTCATTAATCTGATTGAAAGTCATTTCAAAGCGGCTACAGGTCTCTGTATCAATCCGTTCAATCGCCTGTTCAAGAATTTTCAGTGCCTCTTCAAGATCACTGTTTTGCTCATTGAGATAGTGTAAACGTTCAGATTGTTGTTCATACTCTTCAATAGCAGCAAGGTTAATAGCACCTAACTGAGCAATACGTGATGACAGCTTTTCCAGTGCTTGCTCCCACTCTTTATCACTGGCTTCTTCAGGTAAATTCTTTACAACAGTATCAAGATCAAAGCCATGTTCAGTCAGCTGCTCTGTTAATGTTGTGCAGCGAATTTGCATCGCCTGTCCCTTCATTCTTAACTGCTCAAGATTTGAACGGATATTTTTAACTTCATTTTCTGCTGTACTGCGATTACGCTCTAACACCAGCAGCTTTTCTTCAGTTGTCTCAAGTGCAGTGCGGGCTTCCTGCATTTGTAATGATTCTTTTGCCTGTTGTTCCAGCAGCAATGTTAGCGCTTCCCGAATGGAGAGCTCATCCTGATCGCTATCTTCTGCAAGAGAATCTTTTAGACTGTTAATACGTTCAGATAACCGTTCCTGCTGTGTTTGTAAGCGTTCAACTGCCTGAATACCTGCCTGATAACGGGAATCCAGCGCCTGTTTTTTCAATGCGACAGAGTGAGATTGATCTTTGATATCATGCAGATATTGACGGCAATGCTCTAATGTTTGCTGCAGTGAAGTGCGTTCTTCTTTAAGCGTTTCCTGAAGATCGCTGTCTTGCTCCATTTTATCTAATGATTCCTGCAGGGTCAGCCGCAGCTCAGTTAGTTTTTCCTGCTCAAAAGCATACTGTTCTTTTAAATTGACGATACTTTCATTTAAGCGTTCACACCTTAAATTCTCTTCTTTAAGGCGCTGTTGTTGCGCGTGTAATTCAGCTTTTAACTCACCAAAGCGGCGGTTATTTTCAGACAGCTCCTGGATGATTTCTTTGTGCTTTTGCTCATGAGATTGCAGAGCAGACTGTGCTTCACTCAGTTTATCCTGAATTTGCTGAATTTTATCCTGCTGACTGAGTAGTTCCTGTTCTGTATTTTTGAGTGCCTGTTGACGTGCCAGTACGCCGGAGGTGACATCTTTATCTCTGGCAACCCGTAACCAGCCTTTTCCCATCCAGATAGCCTGCGGAGTAATAACTGATTCATGCGGTAACAGATGTGGTAACAGCGCCAGCGCCTCTTTTAAAGATGGTGCTGCAAAGACACTGTTAAACAGCGAATGATGCTCAACACCTTGAATATACTCTTCCAGTCGTGATATACCCGCTATGCTATCTGCATTGCTTTGCTTCACTTCAGAGGTAACTGATGCAGTAGCACAATCGATAAAACTCAGATTAATGTTATCACCATCCTGAAAAGTTTCTGCAATTTGTTGCAGATTGTTTACTGTCACGGATTGTAAAAAATTACCCAGTACCGTCTCAGTTGCTGCTTCCCACTCTTTGGCGACAGTTAGTTTTTCTGTGAGTCTTGGTTCATTTTCCAGATGATTATTTTTAAGCCACTTTTGTGTTGTTTTACCGTGATTTAATGCCGCATCCTGTAAGGCAATCAGCGATGCTTTTTTTCCTTTTGCTTCATTTAAAAGCTGATAACAGTGCTGTTTTTCTTCAAATAGTGTTTCGATTTGCTGACGACACTGCTCTGTTTGCTGTTCTGCTTCTTCACATTGCGTCGCCAGCGTTTCACACAGCGCTTCCTGCTCTGACAGCGTATCAGCCAATTGTCCGGATGCACCGGCATCACTGTTTGACTGCAATATGTGTAACTCATCCTGGTACTGCCGAACCTGTTCATCAAAACGGTTCAGGACCTGCTCAGTATGCTGGATACCCGATTGCGCTACTTCCGCATCCCGATGTATTTTACTGTGCTGCTCATTAAAGCTGTCCCACTTTTTTTGCCAGGTTAACATGGCATCTTCTGCCTGAAGCAAACGCTCCTGATGCTCCAGCTCCTGTTCCTGCATCTCTTCTAATACAGGCTGAAGCTCTTCTTGTTCAGTTTCGATTTGTGCAAGGGCTTCTTTGTCAACAGTGAGCGCTGCTATGTTTTCTTCCAGTAAACTTTCACTTTCCTGTAAGTCAGCAGTCAGCTGTTGCTCTTTTTCCTGCTGATGGGTAATTTGTTGCTCCAGACGGGTAATTTCATTACCTGTTTTGTAATAAAGAGACTGCACTTTCTGAAACTGGTCAGAATTTTCATGTCGCTCTATACGCAGTTGCTCTATTTGCGTATCGCCTGAAACCTGTTTAGATACCGCAGCCTCCATCTCTGTTTCACAATCACCAACCATAAGCTCATGTGCTTGCAACTCATCGTTAGTTGTCCGCCAGCGTAGTGCGTATAGCTGCGCCTGCTTCTGGCGTTCTTCTTCTTTATAAGTTTTATATTTTTCTGCTGTTTCAGCTTGTCGTTTCAGATGGGACAATCTTTTATCCAGCTCTTCGCGTAAATCATTTAAGCGGGCAAGATTTTCTGTAGTACGCCGAATACGGTTTTCAGCCTCACGCCGACGCTCCTTATATTTAGAAATACCTGCGGCCTCTTCAATAAATACCCGCAATTCTTCCGGTTTAGATTCAATCAGACCGGAAATCATTCCCTGGCTGATAATTGAATAGCTTCTCGGTCCTAATCCGGTTCCAAGAAAAATGTCCATGATGTCGCGACGACGACATTTACTTCCATTTAAGAAATAATTGTTTTGTGCATCACTTGTAAGTCGTCGTTTAACAGAGATTTCTGTATAGGCTGCATATTCACCGGTAATACGACCTTCATTATTATCAAAAATAAGTTCTACCTGAGCATAACCGGAAGTTTTTCGTGTTTTTGAACCCTTAAAGATAACATCCATCATAGATTCTCCACGCAAATTTTTTGCAGAAGACTCTCCCATAACCCAACGCACAGCATCGATAATATTTGATTTTCCGCAGCCATTGGGTCCAACAACACCACACATATTCCCCGGAAAAGAGACTGTGGTGTTATCAACAAATGATTTAAATCCCGTGAGTTTAATACATTTCAGACGCATAAGCTTGTGTTATCCCTTTTCAGTTTGTAACCTGGCTTTATCTGAAATAACAGTAACACTTTTTTTATGCACTTAGCCTTAACAATCATTATGGGCTGCCTTATTGGTTTATATAATCGTTTCAATATCATAGTGTCGTATTGCATTCAGTTTAATATCATGTATACAATTTACACAACAAGTAATAGCTGTTATATTTTCTACACACTACTACAATTGAACAAATCTGGGGAATAACACATGACCTGATAGCAAGAGATTTGCTTCATTTAATTTTTACACCATGAATTATTTTACCGGATAATATTGAATAACTGAAAACAACCCGTAAAGGAAAACACCGATGAAAATTGCCGTATTTAGCGCCCAACCTTATGATGAAGAGTATTTTAATCGTTACAATAAATATGGTTATTCTCTCACGTTTTTCAAAGACCGCCTTTGCGACAAAACAGCAAAGCTGGCTTTACAACATGATGCTATCTGCGTTTTTACTAATGATGACCTCGGTAGCGAAGTGATTAAAACGCTGGCTGGCGGAAAGATAAAAATTATCGCTCTGCGTTGTGCTGGATTCAACAATATAGATCTTCAAACTACAAAAGATTTAAATATTGCGGTTGTCAGAGTCCCAACTTATTCACCTGAAGCGGTTGCAGAACATACAATAGCACTGTTGCTTACGTTAAACCGTAAACTCCATCAGGCACATAACAGAGTAAAAGAAAATAATTTCTCTTTAGACGGTCTGATGGGATATAACCTACATAAAAAAACAATCGGTGTTATTGGTACGGGCAGCATTGGTTTAGCATTTTGCCGGATTATGAAAGGGTTTGGCTGTTCTCTGCTTGCTTTTGATCCGCAACCAAACAAAGACGCAGAAGCGTTAGGGGTGCGTTATGTTCCACTGGATGAGCTGGTTGTCAGCAGCGATATTATCTCTTTACACTGTCCGCTGCTGCCAAATACTCATCATCTGGTTAATGAAGCCTTTTTAGAAAAAGCAAAACAGGATGTGGTATTAATTAATACCAGTCGCGGAAAATTAGTTGATACACAGGCTGCTATTACATATCTTAAAAAAGGAAAAATTAAAGCTTTAGCTATAGATGTTTATGAAAAAGAAGAAGCTATTTTCTTCAAAGATCTTTCCGGCACCGGTATTCAGGATGATCAGTTTAAACAATTAAGCGCTTTACCAAATGTATTAATATCCGCACACCAGGCATTTTTTACACATGAAGCAATGTATGAAATTGTCAACACAACTTACCAAAATCTCAAATGTTTTGAGGAAAACCTTATTTTAGAAAATACGGTATAAAAAATTCTTACAAAAAACGGGAAGTAAAGCGCTTTCTTTTACGCGTGAATCCTGGCTAAGGGTTTTTAATCGAAGAATAAAAATCCTTACTTTTAATCCACCAGCACTGAAATAACTCCATGGTTCCGGCAGAGATTGCCGGAATCCCGTAACAGGGAAGTTATATTTTCGGTAATGATTGC
>JAPORK010000119.1 GCA_026710285.1 Endozoicomonadaceae bacterium
GTGAACGCCAGTCAATGGAAAAAGCCCGTCTTAACTATATTTTTGCATTAACATATGGTGCGGCATTGCGGGAATCTGAACTGGCATCACACACCTGTAAAGCGATCCGTCCAGATAAAAACAGCGAGCTGACTCTGTATCTTCTGGGCAAAGGCAGACGCCTCAGACAGCTGCCGGTAACACCCGATATGTTTCAGGCTATCAACACTTACAGAACATTCCATGGAGCAGGCAGTTTTACCGCGGATGATTTCCCTTTAGCGCCAGCACTGCGACCGGTAAAGGTTGCTGCAACAGGTCATCAGGTATTCCGCTCGATCAAAGTCAGACAGATCAGAACATGGTTTAGTCAGTTTATGGCGTATTGTGCAGATCAGGTTATTGCTTCCAATGCAGATCTTGCCAACCGACTTGAACAGAAAAGCTTTCACTCTCTGCGCCACACCGCACTGTCTCATCTTGCAAAACAGATGGATATTGAAGATCTGTCGGTTTTTGCAGGTCATGAATCTATTACCACAACACAGCAATATTATACGCCGGAACGGGAGCGATTGAGAGCACTGACCAAAGATCATCAGTTGCATAATCGCTAACTTTCAATGATGATGCATTTTTATACTTTAATGAAGGAATAGCAGGATAATGGCGAATGAACTGAACCTATTGCAGAAGCCTTATCTTGTTTTTGAACAAAATGAAAAATGTAACTAAGAGACAGGTTCTGAAGGGCGAGGTTTTACGGGGTGCCCGGTAAAAAAATAATGCAAATAGCAACTTATATGTAAAAATAAAAAAATAAAACTTGTAAATTACCATAAAATACTTATAAAGTTCTATTTTTACATTGATAAAATTATATTGAAGCCATGAAACAGTTAATATACTTTTTACTACTAAGTGCCTTTGTGTCAATGATCACCGGGTGCAGTAACAGCAATTTTTTCAGTTTTCCGGGCGTATATAAAATGGATATACAACAGGGAAATGTTTTGGCTGAAAAAAAGATCAGACAGCTAAAAACGGGTATGACCAAAGAGCAGGTTGCCTTTATTATGGGTAATCCGGTGTTAACAGATATTTTTAATAAAAATCGCTGGGATTATGTCTATAGCTTTCAGCCCGGCGGTGAACCTCGGCAACAAAAGCGGTTGACCCTGTTTTTCCAACAGAACCAGCTGATCAGAATGACGAGGAATGCTTTGCCTCAACAGCATGAAGCTAAACAAGCACAGCATCATGGAGTTAAACATAAGCAACATCATAGGGTTAAACATGAGCAGCATCATAAGGCTGTAGAGGTAAAATGATGCAAGTAAGCTTATGCTTTTGCACAAATCTGTTAGCGCAAAAAACAACAAAAGCAAATTTTAAATAAATATAAAGTTTGCTTTTATAAAAAAAATATGGTAAAAATAGCCCTCTTACATTAAAGTTGCGATACATTTTTGTTTTTTAATGCTTAAAATAGTGAATTGAGTAGAATGCAGGTAGAATGCAGAGAGTTTTACCGGTTCATCTGTTATTAAGTAGTTGTAAACTCACGAAAAATAATTGTGAGTGTACTTAAAATAAGCCAGCAGGTAAAAATAGTGGTAACCGGGAGTGCCCGGTGAACAAAACAGATTAGAGAGGTCCGGATGTCTAAATATTGTCCGATAACTGGTAAAAGAACCCGACCTGGGAATAATGTTTCCCATGCGAACAACAAAACCAAGCGTAAAGTTTATCCTAACTTTCAAACTCATCGCTATTGGTCAGAAGCTGAAAAACGCTTTATCAAGCTCAGAACTTCTGTCAAAGGTATGCGCATTATTGATAAAATCGGTGTAGATGCTGCACTGGCAAAAATGCGCGCTAACGGCATTAACATCTGATATTTTGGATTTCGGCTTTTGGAGGATTGATTTATGGCTAAGAAAAATGTCCGTGAAAAAATAAGACTGGTATCAAGTGCAGGTACAGGTCACTTTTATACTACAGATAAAAATAAGCGTAACACACCAGATAAACTGGTCTTTAAAAAGTATGATCCGGTTATACGCAAACATGTGGAGTATAAAGAGGCAAAAATTAAATAGACCACAAAAAAAATGGACTGCTTGTGAATGCATTGGTTACCCGATGCTCGCTCTTGCTATTCGGAGCGAGCTAACCGGCTAACTTACTGGTCCACTTTAATTTGCAAGACAAAATTATTCCAGGGTTACCCGGTTAACTTCCTCCAGGCTGGTCAAACCTTCCAGCACTTTAAGTAATCCTGACTCTCTCAACCCTCTGTATCCTTCTTCACGTGCCTGTTGCGCAATTTCCAGAGAATTTTTTTCTTGCATAATCATTTGCTGAAGCGGCTTGGTAATCGCAACCACTTCAAAAATACCTACTCGCCCTTTATAACCGTTAACACAATTTTCACACCCTTCAGAATCTGCACCGTAAATCGTCGTTTTGTCATTAATTTGTTCCTCCTTAAAGCCCTGTTGCAGCAGCGCCTCTTCAGGAATTTTTTGTTTCTGCCGGCATGCAGAACATAAACGGCGGGCCAGCCGCTGTGCGATAATCAAACTGACTGACGTGGCAATATTAAATGCAGGAACGCCCATATTGAGCAGACGGGTCAGGGTTTCTGCTGCACTGTTGGTATGCAGTGTCGAGAGCACCATATGACCTGTCTGCGCCGCCTTAATAGCGATATTGGCCGTTTCAAGATCCCTGATCTCCCCCACCATAATAACATCCGGATCCTGACGCAGGAAAGCCCGCAGCGCTTTGGCAAAATCAAGCCCCTGCTTTACATTTACGCCAACCTGATTGATGCCTTCCATGTAAATTTCCACCGGATCTTCGGCGGTCGATATATTACGTTCACTGGTGTTGAGAATTTTCAGACCGGTATACAGAGAAACCGTCTTCCCGGATCCAGTAGGACCGGTTACCAGAATCATCCCCTGTGGTTGTGATAGCGCTTCAGTGAAAAGCGTCTGTTGCTGTTCATCGTATCCCAGTTTATCGATACCGAGATTGGCACTGGAAGAGTCCAGTATCCGCATAACCACTTTTTCTCCCCATAGCGTGGGAAGCGTATTAACCCTGAAATCAATGGCTTTGGTTTTGGAGAGCTTGAGCTTTATTCTGCCGTCCTGCGGTACCCGGCGCTCGGAAATATCCATGCTGGCCATGACCTTAAGGCGTGAGACGATTTTGCGGTTTAATGCAACCGGCGGATGAGCCACTTCACGCAGAACACCATCGATACGAAAACGAATACGGTAAATTTTTTCATAAGGTTCAAAGTGTAAATCAGATGCACCCATTTTAATGGCAGAAAGCAGCATCTTGTGAACAAACTTAACCACCGGTGCATCATCACTGCCATCCTCTTCTTCACTGCCATCATCAGCCTCCTGCTCAACGCTGAGCTTCTCCAGCTCTTCTTCGTCAAGATCGCCAAGCTGTCCTTCCGGCGAATTAAAAACCTTATCAATAACCAGCCTGAGTTGTTGTTCATCCACCAGCACCGTTTCGATTTGCAGATTAGTACGAAACCGCATCATATCCTGTGCAGCCTGATTGTTCGGGTCCGTGATAGCCAGAAACAGTCGTTTACCACGCTGCATTAACGGAAGGCACAGATGCTGACGAACATGCTTCTCATCCAGTATATCTTTTGGCAGAAAAGAGAGGTCCATCGCCCGGACATCAAAAAAAGGCAACCCAAACAACTCAGCATTGAGCCGACAGATGATATGCTGCGGAACCATTTTCTTTGTGGCAAGATAAGCTGCAAGAGAGCAGCGTTTTTTTTGTGACTCCCGCTGAGCCACGATGGCTTTCTCTTCAGAAAGAAGACCTTCCTGAATAAGTTTTTTTGCCAAACCAGTAACGTGTTTTTCTAACATGATCTATAACTTTTATTATGGGGTTTTTTTTAAAGCATAGGCGATATTGAAATAAATAATAAAATCGTCGGCTAAAAAAATAATAAACCAACAACATAATTAAACAACAATATTATTAATCTTAAAATCCAAAGCATCCCCTTAGGAGGAGAAGACACCATGGACTGGTTCGTAAAATCTGATAAAAAATATCCTGCCCGCGGTTTTACCCTGATTGAACTGATGATTGTAGTGGCCATTGTGGGGATTCTGGCCGCTGTCGCTTTACCCGCTTATCAGGATTATACCAAACGTGCTCATGTGAGTGAAGGACTGGGACTGGCAGCTGGTGCAAAAGCTGGTGTGGCGGATTATTATGCAGTTAGAGGTGGGTTTCCTGATAATAATGGTACTGCAGGATTAGATGAAAATATTACAGGGAATGCAGTAGATAGCATTGAGGTAGGCGCTAGTGGAATTATTACTATCACTTATAATTCAGCAGTTCATGCTACAAACAATAAGCTAACATTAACTCCTACACCAAGCAGTGGTTCACTTACCTGGAAGTGTACAGCTGATGAAAACAATAATGGCGTACCTCACAAATACCTTCCTGCACTTTGTCGCCAATCATCTTCACCTTAACACGACAAATTGCTCAACCCAACCCGCTGTATCACCGGTTTATTTGGCATAGCACTGGCTGCATTGCTGGTGCATACCGGTGCCACTTTTTTATGGTTGCTGATTGCCACCGGCAGTTTAACTGCTGCTACGCTGCTACAGCTTACCCGTTCCCGTCCACTCTTTGCATTATGGCCGCATGCAGCAGCACTGTTTGCTATTGTATTGTTCGGATTAAACAGTTTATGGAGCGTTCATCCTGAATTAAGCTTTGTTACCTTCTGGAAACTGATTCTGGGATTATGGGTCTGTTTACTGTGCAGCTGCTGTGTATCAGGCATATGGAATCCTTTACGCATCACTATTATTACACTGACACTCTGTGCCGCAGTATGGGGAATTGCTCAGTATCTGATTTTCATCACCCGCATTGCCGGACCACAATACGATGTTAACACCTATGCAGCCATTATATATACAGGTAGTCTGTTATGGCTTCAGCACACCTGGTGTATAGAAAAGCGCTGGTCGGCGTGGTCGGTATTCGGTCAGTTTGTATTGCTGTTTGCCTTGATGGCTACTTTTTCCAGAGGCGGCATTGCTTCATGGATATTGGGCTGTTGCGGATTTTTACTGGCAGGCTGGTCTTTTAAACGCTCTGTCAAAGTGGTGATGATCTATCTGCTCATTGCGCTGATTGCTTATCTTGTGGTAAAACTGATACCGGTTATCGCAGGTAAAACGCTCTCC